>NZ_JBHXDQ010000010.1:0-63022 GCF_042725875.1 Streptomyces sp. NPDC127038
TCCGGCGGTGGTTTATGAATTCGCCCTCCGGGCGGAATTCATAAACCTGCGTGCCTCCGGCACGAATTGACGGAGAGTGAGGAATTCTCCGAATTCCTGGAGAGGGAGATAGAGTTGGGAGACGGATTCCGTGGGGAGAGAACTCCACGGAATCCGGGGAGGGTTGGTCCCTCCGGGCCCAACCCCGCCGGACCGGCGCACGGGTGAGGGGCAGTCAGGTGAGGGTGAGAGGAGCTGTGGGCGCCCTCCGGGCACCCAGCCACCCCCTGCGGCCCAGGCGCCCCCAGACGGGCGCCTGACCCACTCTCACCCGCACGCCCGGACCAACCGCCGAAAGCCCCTCCCCCGAAGCGACCCCGTCCCGTTGTGCCCGCCCGCCATTCAAGGGCGGGCACAACGGGACGGGGGAGCTGAGGGGATGTCACACCCCCCACCACTCCGAAAACCCCCTCTGTGCAGAGGCTTTCAGGCGCTTCACTCGACGGACTACAACAGCAAGCGCAACAGCGAGCGCAACAGGCAGCGCAACAACAGACGCAGCAACAAAAGCGCGAGGGGGGTGGCAATCGCGCGCTGTCGCCACTATTATTCAGGTGTGGGGGCAAGGCGAGCCACCACACAGTCACCAAGCCACGCTCACCGAAGGGGAAACCGTGGAAATCAGGATCAGCGGCGGAATCGTACGGCGCACGTTCGGAGGCATCGACGCCCCCATGACGCCCGTTGCAATTCAGGCTCGCACTATCGCAAACCTGCTGCCGCTCATGTGCCAGCGGCTCGGCGCAACGATCGTCCACAACGACGATGACCGGTACACCGGAATTCGGTTCGACACCAAGGCCGGGGCCGTTGTTCTGGAAATGCCCAAGGCCAATGAGTCTTACCGTCTGGTTCACGAATTCATTGCGCCGGACCCGACGACGGGACGCGTCGGCAAGGTGATCTACCAGATTCCCCAGCTCTACAACGCAAATGGAATCGCCCTGATGGCGTCCGAATTCCTGCGCTCGCGTGGATTCCTCGCATAGCAGCACCGCACCGGGGCGCCCGCCGGGCGCCCCGGTATCGGCCGGACAAAGAATCCACGACAAGGAGTGGCAATGGACGAGACCCAGATGGGTGCGGCGGAACTCCAGGGCGAGCCGTATTCAGAGCTAGAGCTAGACCAATCAGCGCACGCGCTCCAGCAGTTGGCCCGAAGCAGTCGCGACCCCGAAGCGTTGCGAGTGCCAGCGCGCTACCTGGAAGTGGTGCGCCCGTTCTTCCGGCTGGGATGGGCGACCGGCGTGCGGAACGGGCACACGGGCCCAGCGCTGGCCCGTGTGCCCGTCGACAGCGAGACCGTCAACGCCGCATTCGTCACTCTCATGACGGACGTCACGGCGGACAGGCTTGCGCTGGAGACGGCGCGGCGGCTACCGAGCGACAGCCCGGCGCTGTGGCAACAGGTCACCTATCACGGCAGCCTGACGCGCATGCACGGCAACTACTGGGTAGTGGGGATGCACATCTACAGTCACGCACTCGGGCATGAGCCGGAAGTGCGGTACGACCTGGGGCGGGAAATCGGCTCCGCCGCCGTCCCGTTGGTCACGAAGGTGCGGCGCGAGAGCGTGACCCCTCATGGGGAGTTCCACCGACACTCATAGTCGCAGGTCAGAGGCAGGGTTCACAGCAAGCAGAAGGCCACTATTATTTGAGGTGTCGGGGGCGGTGGCTCCGCCCCCCGACACCGACAACGCCAACGAAGGGGCATCACACCGATGGCACACCAGATCGAGCAGTTCAACGACGGCACCGCAGCGTTCGTGTCCGCCCGCGAGAGCGCGTGGCACGGACTGGGCACCGTCACCGCCGGGGCGCTCACCGCCGAGGAGGCCATGGAGAAGGCGTATCTCGCGGGGTGGAACGTTCGCCTCCTGGAGTTGGGGGCGACGGAGCTCACGGAGCAGGGCGCGACCCGCATTGAGGTCGCCGACCACTTCGCGTCGGTCCGCACCAACCCCAAGACCCGCCGCACGGAGACCCTTGGGGTTGTGGGCAGCGACTACCACCCCGTTCAGAACGAGGAGCACGCCGAGTTTCTCAACTTGCTCGCCGACGAGTCCGGCGCGCACTTCGAGACGGCGGGGTCGCTCAAGAACGGCCGCCAGGTGTTCCTCACCATGAAGATGCCGCAGTCCATGGTTCTCAACGGGACCGACGTCACGGACCTGTACATCGCCGCCTTCAACAGCCACGACGGCTCCGCCGCCTTCCGGATCGTCACCACCCCGGTCCGCGTTGTCTGCGCCAACACCCAGCGCGCCGCCATCGCGTCCGCCCGCTCCAGCTTCACCGTGCGGCACACCTCCGGGGCGAAGGCCCGCATCGCGCAGGCCCGTACCGCGCTCGGTCTCTCGTTCAAGTACGCCGAGGAGTTCGAAAACGCCGCACAGCGCATGGTCGAGGCCGAAATGACGCTCGCGGAACTGCGGAACGTCGTCGACGCCATCTGGCCCGTGGCCCCGGGCGACAGCAAGCCGAAGCGCACCAACACCGAACGCCGGTGGGGACAGATCTCTTACCTGTTCCAGCAGGCAGAGACCCAGGCCGGAATCCGGGGCACGCGGTGGGCCGGATACAACGCGCTCACCGAGTACGTGAACCACCAGGCACCGGCCCGAGGCAAGACCGACGCCGACAAGGCCCGCAGCCGCGCCGAGCGCATCATCACCGGCACCGCCGATGACCTGATGGAGAAGGCTTTCAGCCTCACCACGGTCTAGGCGGCACGAACCCCCGTGCGGGCCGGGTGACCCCGACACCCGGCCCGCACGGGCCCCCAGCTCGGAGCGCGCCGCCTCCCATGGGGCGCGCCGGCCCCGGGGCCCGGCCCCCTGCCGCGGAGCGGCAGAACATCGCGTCTGCGGAGCAGTGGGCGCGCTGTAGGAGCGCCGCCGTGGCCGGGCGCGCGCTGTACCGCCCACCGCCCCACCGCCCTCCTCATGCGGCCCCGCTGGCTTTTGCTGTCCCCTCTCGCCAAGGAGTGATCCGCCATGCCCGCACACCCCGGACTCAGCCGCCCGGACGATGCCTCGCTCGGAGCCGCTATGGAGCGCACCTTGTTGGCGTTGGCCGCCGTGTTCGAGGCCATCGGCCCCGGACACCGAATCCTGGACATCGCGAGCCTGCGGACCGATGACGTGCCCCTGTGTCAGACGGTCGAGCTTTTACCGGCAGCGGACATCCAGCTCAGCGGCATTCTCGGCTCAGACGAGTTCTACACGCTGGCCGTGCTGCTCGCGTTCGCGCTGGAGGGCAGCACCGTCACGGGCGCCACGCTCATAGCCACCACCGCCGCCGAGCCGCGCCCCCGCACCTGCGGCTGGACCATACGCAGCGGATGGCTGCACCCCATGGACCCCGCCACCGTCGAAGTCGCTCTCATCCCCTGCCCCGACATACCCGCCGAGGACTGCGACATCTACACGGCCCCCACCCTCCCGGAGCCGCCCGCCACCGACGAGGAGACCGGCCGTGCCTGACACCCCCGCCACCGCGGACCCCGTCGATATCCCCGCCCGTCAGCCGCTGCCCGGAATCCGGCTGATTGCCTACCGGGTCCCGGAGTGGGGCATCGAGGGCCCGTACGTCCACATGGATGCCGCCGACATCCACGCGCGCTACGCCCAGACGGCAGGCCGCGCGGGGGACTTCCCCGCCCGCACCGCCGGGTTCGGCCGCCAGACCGAGGGGCAGGGGCTCAACAACTTCCTGCGCGGCAGCCTCAATTTCTGGTTGATGAGTGAGGCCCGGATGACGGAAGACGGGGTGATCCGCTACCGCCAGACCCGCAACCACTCCACCACCACGTTCGTCCCCGACAAGACGTCCGGTGTCCTGATCAACCGGCCCAACGAGCAGGTGACCGCCCCCGCCTACCGCGTCACCGGGCCGACCGGCGTCACGCAGTTGTGGCGCGCCAGCGTCGTCAGTGAAGCCGTCGCCTACTGCCGCCGCAAACCCGTTGTCGGGTGGCCCGCAGGGTGGGCCCACCTCATGCCCGACGCGTCCGTCCGGTTCAACCGCGGAGGCGACTGGCGCGCCCCGGGCAGCTACACCGCCGAACCGGCCGACGAGCCCGAGTCCTGGGGCGCGCCGTGCGCCGAGTGCGAGAACCGGGAGTCCGAACACGGTCAGTGGTCCCATCCCCGGACCGACCGCACCGGCGGCGCTTGCTGGACCTACACCCGCCCGCAGACGTAACCCCCGACTCCGTGCGCGAGGGACGCACGGCCCCGGCCAGCACGCCACTGGCCGCAGTCTGTCTCCCCGCGCCCGCCCCTCCCCTTCGTCGGGCGCGGGGAGACCAAAACGCAGCCCACACAGCACCGACCACCACTTGAGGAGCCGTCATGCCCACCGCCAACAGGCACACGTTTCACTGGGCACACATGCCGTTCGACGGGGAGGAGGACGAGCCGACCTCCCTCATGGGCACCGTGGCGCAGCAAGTCGTCGCGCTTCTGGGCGACCAGTGGGGCGCCGCCGAGGGCCCGGGGGGTCGCACCGGGCACCTGCGCAACGCGCACCAGGACGTGTTCACCATCGGGGTGTGCGAGGCCGGATGCGTGTTCCTGCGCAACGACGTTTCCGGCGACGTGATGCACCTGCCGCACGTCGACGCGGACAGCAGCGCCGACCAGATCACCGAAGCCGCGCACGAGCACATCGACGAACTGTTCTGACCCCAGCCGCCCCGGTGCGGCCCGGCGCACCTGCCGGGCCGCACCGGCACCGGCTCCGCCCGCTCACCGCGTCGACCACCTCCAGGAGCAGCCGCCCATGAACCCGAGCCTCACCGTCGAGACGCCCGCCGGCGCCGTCCACGCCACCGCACGCCCCCGCGAAGGCGACTCCGTCGTGTTCGATCTTGGGGGTGCGATGCGCGGGACCGTCCACGTCACCGGCACCCACCACGTGCGGCACTGGGACCAGTTCACCGCCGTCCGCGCCTGTCTCGGCCCCCTCAACGCCTTCCAGGACACCGCCCCCGCCGATGCACTGCCGCGGCTCGCCCGCAGCCGCACCGGCTACCGGGGCAGCCTCACCCTCTACCGCGACACCCCCACCGACCGCCCCCAGGCGTCCGTCTATCCGATGGAGTCCGCCGCCGGACACGAACCCTCACCCAGGACTGCGGCGACGCTCACCGCCGTCCTGCGCGCCTGCGCCGAACACGTGGAGCAGCACCCCGACTTCCCCGAGATCCTCACGGCCTCCCGCGAGCGCGACACCCCCGCCCTGCTGCGCTTCCTGACCTGGTCGGCCGACTACCACCGCGGCGCGGCCGCCCGCTTGGAGGACAAGGCCCGCGCCTCCCGGCCCGCGCTCCGCGCAGCCGTGACGGCGTGGTGGACCGTCGCCCGCTGGTTCACCGCCCACCCCTCCCCCGTCCTGCTGCTCATGCTCGCCAACCGGGACGGCTCACTGGCCCGCGACGTCGACGTACAGGCGTGGCTGGGCCCCTACTGCCTCACCGAAGCCGCCGGCGAACACGCCCGCGCCCACAACGCCGAAACCGAAGCCGCCTCCCTACGCGCTCAACAACGCCCCCATCGCACCAACCGCCACCGGCAGACCGTCATGCCCGCCGTCACGCAGTTGGAGAGCGCATGACCGTGTGCTGGCTCATGACGCTCGGGGAGCGGACCCGCCCCGATACCCTCACTGGCCAGGGGGGCGGCCCTCCCTGGACGCTGTGTCCACGGTAACCCCGGTCAGTTCGCAGGTCAGGGAGGGGTTTACACAGCACACAATGCATCTATTATGGATAGTGCGAGAGGGGGTGCCCCGCACCGCCCCCTCTCGCGCCTACCGGGTGGACCACCTCCCGGCACCTGCCGCACGTCGCACCCCGGGTGCGCACGCGGCCAACCCGGCCAGCCGCCACTGGCCGACGACTGCTGTCCTGCGCCCGCACCCCCTTCGGCGAGCGCAGGACAGCAGAGCAACCCCCAGGCGAGCCCCCCGACCCCCGACCCGCTGCCCACCGCACGTGAGAACTGTTCACCAACACGTCCACCGGGCGCCGCCCACGGCCCCCGGCCCAGCTTCCAGGAGATGTCCATGGCCCACGCGTCCGCGCAGCTGATCGGCGACCGTTCCCACCAGTGCGACGCCACCGCCACCTACACGCATGACGGCACCCGCGCGTACGTCCTGTGCGACGGAATCGATTCCAACGACGAGGTGCAGGCCTGGACCCGCACCGCGGCCCGCCGTATCGCCCGGGCCGCCGCGCGGAGCGGTGACGCAGAAGCCGGCCTGCGCGCCGAGTACGACCGGTACGCCGCCGAGCCCGAGCGCAAGAGCCCGTTCGCGGACCTGCCCAGCGCCTGCGCGGTCGTCGCCGTCGCCGCCCCCGGCAAGCCGCTCACCGTCGCATGGTGCGGCGACGTCCGCGCCTACACCCTCACCCCCGGCGGCGAACTCCAGCGCCTCACTGCCGATCACAACATGCGACGCGTCTTCAGCCGCAGCCGCAACGTGGTGACGTCCTACCTGGGAGCCACGGAGTCCGACGATGAGCGCAAGGGCACGTACGGGCACCCGGCGATCGAGTCCGCCACCGGCGCAACGGACGTGTGCCGCCTACTGCTCGCCAGCGACGGCGCCTACGAGCCCCTGGAGGACTCCGCACGCGACCTCACCCACTATCTCGACGGGAGCGCCACGCGGGCCGCCAACACCTTCGTTACCGCCGCCATGGAGCACGCCAGCAGCCACGCCGACAACGCGACGGTCCTGGTCGCCGACCTTCCCGCAGCACCCCAGTCCGCGCACCCGGAACCTGTCGAATAGGTATGCGCAGGTCAGGGCAGGGTTTACACCCACATTAATTCATCTATTATAGATAGTGCGAGCGGGGGCGCCCCCCGCCCCGCCCCCGCTCGCACCGGAATCCGGCATCCCGCCACGACCGCGCCGCGCGCGACCAGGAGGACGAAGTGCCCGACGGACGCCCGTTCTTCGTCATCGGACAGTGGTTGGGGCCCGACCTCACAGTCTGGGACGTCCAGGCAGCACCGGAAGACCCGGGCGCCCTGAACGACACGTTCGAAGAGATCCGCTGGGAGGCCCACGACGCAGACGGCAGCGTCGAAGTCGTCTACGCCGCCAGCGCCGAGGAGGCCGAGGCCACCGCGCGACGCGAGGCGGCGGAGACGGACGAGCGGATCCGCCGGGACCTGAAGCAGCAGCGCGAGAGCCGCAGCCCCGCCACGTCGCGCCGCCGAAGGAGGGTCACCCACCGCTACACGTAGCGCGCAGCGACCGCCAGCCGCACCCGACCACCGGACCGAGGAGCACCCGCGCCGTGGCCACCTTCACTCACATCACGCCCGCGCGCTGCACCCAGCTGGGCAGCGCCCTTACCGCCGCCGGCCTCGCCTGGACGGACAACGGCAACCAGGACCGCCCCGAACTGCTCACCTACACCGTTACCGACCCGCACGGCCGCCGCTGGACCATCGGCCCCGCCACCAGCAACCAGATCGCCCCGTCCCGGCCCGCGAGCCTGTGGCAGGCCGGCTGCGCAGAGCCGTTCCACCACAGCCCCGTCCTGTCCGCCCAGACCGTTGCCGCGCGCATACGCGACTTCCCCGCCTGAGCAGGACCCCGGGAGTACCCCACCGCCCCGTGGGGCCACGAAGCCGAAGGAGCGAACAACCCGTCATGCCGCCAGAGTTGACCACGCAGGAACAGTTCAACACGTTCGCCGACGACGTGGCCAGGGAGCTGGGCACCCACTGCCGTACCGCCCCGGGATACGCCCACATGCTCTCGCGCGACATCGTCGACGACGAGGGGCGCGCGCTGAGTCTGCGCCAGCACGACCCCGCGCAGCCCACCCGGCTCAGGGCCTACGCGGCCCTGCCCGATGACTCCGACATCCAGACCCCGTCGATCGGCGTCACGGCCAGCAGCGCCCGGCATGTGGCCCGGGAGATCACCCGGCGCCTGTACCCGCTGCACGCCGAGGCTTCCCGGCTCGCCGCGGAGCGCACCGCCCGGGCGCAGGCCGAGGCCCGCGACCGTCGCGCCGTGAGCGAAGCAGTGGCCGGGGCCCTGCCCGGAGCGTGCATCGAGGAGAGCCACCGCCGTACCCGGGTTACCTGGCAGCGCCCCGGCCCGCAGCACGGCCACGACGGATCCCATCGGGTCGACAGTGTGTGCGTCACCATCGGAGCGTCGGGAGAGCGAACCAGCGTCGAGGTGTCCGGCCGGCCGAAGCAGATAGTGGCCATGCTTGCAGCCTTCGCCGCCGCATCTGCGGGATAGAAACCGCAGGTCAGAGATAGGGTTCACACCCACAAAGTTTCATCTATTATAGATCTAAGCGGGGCCGGTCGCCCCTCTGCCCATCAGGAGATGCCATGTTGGAATCGCTGCTGCGTGCCCTGCTCCCGCCCGCGATCAGGCTGAGTGCTCGCGCGCTCGCCACGGACGGCAGGCCGCTCCCGCCGACCGCCCGCGACGTATTCGGCCCCGACGCCACGGCGGAGCAGGCCACCGCCTACAACCGGGGTCGCGTGGCCACGGCCACCGCGCTTGCTCTGTACCGCACCGGCCGAAAGCTCGACGAGCTCAGCGACGACGCACTCGACAGCACCGTGCGCGCCCTGAAGTTCCCCTACTCGCGTCCCAGCGAAGAGACACGCGCCGCCATCCGCGCCGCCCTCGGCGTGCTGGAGGCCGATCCGGCCATCACTGTCTTCTGACCTCCGACCGGCGCCCCCTTACGGGCGGCCCCCGCAGACCGCCCGGCGGCAGGACATGCGAC
This sequence comes from Streptomyces sp. NPDC127038, assembly GCF_042725875.1. Classification (NCBI taxonomy): domain Bacteria; kingdom Bacillati; phylum Actinomycetota; class Actinomycetes; order Kitasatosporales; family Streptomycetaceae; genus Streptomyces; species Streptomyces sp. NPDC127038. The sequence continues at coordinate 8,828 of NZ_JBHXDQ010000010.1, forward strand.
CGCGCCCACGGCGCACCGACTCGCTTCCTGCCGCCGGGCCCAGCACCCCCGAACAGGCCGACGCACGACGTCGATTGCACGCCGCACCCGGAACCGGAGGAACCCCTGTGACCGCGACGACGCCCCGCACGCTCACGACCGACGACGTCACGGTCACGACGGACCACGCGGGCCGCCTGTACGCCGTCATCCCCGACGACATCGCCCGCCCGCTCACCGTCGCCTCGCTCAAGGGCATCGACCCCCAGGCGCGCGGTATGTTCTTCGAGTCCGACCCGCACCCGGCCGACTCCTGGGCCGCCACCACCGTGCGCAGCATCTTCGAGGCCCTGCTCGCCTCACCCCTCGCTCACGAGGACGTGCACACCTGGGGACTTGGCCAGTACCGGGAGTTCGGCGGCGGCACCTTCTACGGGTTCATCGTCGGTGAGAGCGGCTGGGACCCCGAGGCCCGTTGGTGGCGCGACCAGGAACGGACCGGCGACCTGTGTGTCCGCGGTACCGCCTCCATCGCGCCCGCATGCCGCCGAGCGTTCGCCGGGACCTGCACCTTCTGACCGCCGTGCCGCCCACGCCCGCGCGCCCACCCACGGGGCGGCCGTCAGCCCGTCCGGGCCGGCTGCCCCGTCCCGCCCCACAGGAGAGCCAGACCGTGAGCGCGACCCCGTCCCCCAACCAGCCCCGCCCGTGGATTCCGTGCGAGGACTTCACGGAGCCCTGTGAGTCCTGCGGCGCGCCCGCCGGGCAGCTGTGCCGACCGCACTGCGACACCGGATACACCGCCGAAGACACGCGGCTGGACAACGAGCGCCGCGAGCAGCAGCGCCCGCCCACCGGCTGAGCCCTTGGACCGTCCACGGCGCGCCAGTCCCGCACGCGCACTGTGGAGGGCCCCGGCCGTCGCCTGCTACGTCGCCGAACTCCTCCGGGCCCGGGCCGAGCCAGCACACCGCCCAGAACGCCTACCGCCCACCTGCCCCAGGAGGGATGCCTCCGTGTTCCCCGAACCCGAGCCCAGCGAACACCTCCACCTGGACCCCCACCCCAGCTGCATCTGCATCCGGCTCACCTGCCGTGGCTCCGTGCTGTCTCCGGGATGCCCCGCGCACGGAATGCTCTCCGGCCGCACCTTCACCTGGCACTACGCCTACGCGTGCCCCAGCCTGCCTCGCCCCTGAGTCCTCCGGAGGGCCCCGTCGTGTCCGACCTCATGCCCCTGCTCGCCGCCGCGGACCTTTCCCGGCTCGCCGACCGCGAAGGCACCTGGTTCGCCACCGGCCGCGGCCGTGTCTTCCTGCGCCGCTACGCCCGGCACGGCGACTTCGTCCGCGCCGCTGTACGGTCCGGCAACGGCCACAACCGCGCCGCCCTGCTCACCTTCCACCCCGCCGCGTACCCGCTCGCCCCGGCGTGGCTGGCCGCCATCGCTGCGGCCGCTCCGGACACCGCCGACCACCGCCCCCCGTCCGCATCCACGGGGTCGGTGCGGCTTCTCGCCCGGATGACCCGGGACCACCGCAACGGCATCCCCAGGCTGCGGGACGGATCGGTCGGCTGGAGCATCCCCGGCGCCGCCGCCCGCGTCTGGCCCAACGGCCGCCTCGAGCTGCGCAGCACCACCGGCCCGGTCCTGGCCGGACAACTGGAGGGCTCGCAGTGGGACCACTTCCAGGTCGCCGCCGTCGCCGACGCCGGCCTGCGCCTGCTGTGTGCGCCAGAGGCCCGCCACATGACCCGTACCGGCCAGCCTTCCGGGTGGCACCGCCCCTACGACCGCCGCGGAAACACCAGCAACGGCCGTGAACGCAAAGGCGGCCAGACGTACGACGGCGCCACCACCGCGTCGTGTTCCTGCGGCTGGACCACGACCTCGCCCTCCCAACTCGGCGCCCGCGCCATAGCCGAGCGGCACCGGCGCGAAGCCACCAGTACGCCGCCCGCGGCCGACCAACCGCCGGACGCGTAGCCGACAGTCCGCACCGCGCCGCCCACCAGGCGCCGGGCCCCGCCATATCTCCGCACCGCCCGAGGAGAGTCCGTCATGATCGCGTGGAGGGTCATCAGCCAGGGCGGCCCGCTGGCCACCGAACTGCGCGCGGAGTTCACCGTGTGCCGCCGCCGCGACCGGACCATCAGCCGCGCACCCTGGACCGACGCCGACCCCGGCGAGGCGTGGGCCGCCTGCGATGCCCCCACGGGATGGAGCGGTTCGATCTCCCTGTCGGCCGACTGGGACCGCCTCCGCATCACCTCCCAGGCCGGAGAGTTCCACGGCACCGAGTGGGAGCTGCGCCGCACCCCCGTCACCATGCTGGTCCTGTCCGCGTGGATCGGCGAGGACGGCACTATCACGGAACTGCCCGAGACCACCCGGGACGCCGCCTGGACCGAAGGGTTCACCGGCGACTGGGACCGGCACGTCCAGCGCGCCGCCCACTGGATCACCTCCGTCCCCGACCCGAAGGACCCGTTCGACTACAGCCGCACCTACCGCTTCCGGGAGGCATCCGACCGTGCCCTCAGCCGCCTGAAACGGTGGGCGTACCAGCAACTCGGTACGACCGGTGTCCCGTTGCAGTGGCACGTGCAGGACCACCGCATCAGCCTCGCCCATGGCCACTACCGCACCCGCGTCGTGCTGAGCGGGTCCGACCACGCCGCCGTGCGTGCCGAGTGGGCCGGCGCCCTGGCCGCCACGCGCGACCAGGTCCTCGCCGAGGACCGGTTCCGCCGGGCCGTCAACGACCGCGGTACCGTCGTCGACGTCGCGAAGATCAAGGCCGGACCCAGCCTGCTGGAAACGCTTCGCCGCCAGATCGCCGCGGACCGCGTCCCGCGCCCGTCCGCGACTCCCTTCAACACATCATCCTGGGTGTCCTGGATCTGCCCGGACACCGGCACCGAACGGCGCGGCGTCGTCGTCGGCGTAACGCGCCGGCGCGGCACGGTCGTGGGCGTGCTGGTCCTGCCCGACGACGGTACAGACGAGATTGAGGCCCACGTCAGCGGAGACGCGGGACGGATCAAGAGCTGCGGACGGATCAAGAAGGGTGAGCCGGGAACAGTTCTGCCCGCGCCGGTTCCCCTGTCTGCGGACAAACCCGCGTAGACGTGCGTGCGTGGAGAGCCACCGAATCAACGGGGTAAAAGCGCAGGTCAGAGGAGGGGTTCACACGACATCAATAGCATCTATTATAGAGACATCGCCAAGGCCTCGCCCATATCGACCACGCAGAAGGGCACCGTTCATGACGCCTCCGGAGCTGGCAGCGCTGCTGTCCCAGCCGACAAGTCCTCTGCTGCGCGAAGCGATCCGCAGCCTCCCCCTGGATTCACTGGAGGCACTCGTCATCGAAAGCCTCACAGCGACGGAAAACGCGCTACAGCACGTCGTCGTCGACCGGGTCGCCGCGTTCGTCGCCGAGCAGGAGGGGGACGCCCCCACGCCTGTGGCCGCCTACTTCACACCGACGGAGCGCCGGGCAGCGGAGGGCCTCACGTGGAGCCCGTTCATCGCGGCGCTCGCCAGCACCGAGGAAGTGCCGGATCTGCGGCACGCCAGCACGCGGGTCGTCAGCGTGCCAGTAGGCGAGTCGGAGCTGACGGATGCCCTGTTCGCCGACCCGGAACTGTCCAAGGCACTGACCCGGCTCGCAGCCATAGACGAGCCCGGCCACCAAGACGTCCTGCGCGTCCACCTGCCCACCCGCCAGGTCACCCGCCTGACGATCTGAACACCCCGCCGCCAAGCGCCCGCGCACCCAGGGAAGGACGACGAGACCGCATGCCCGTTCCACTCATCTGCGACTGGTGCCACGAGGGCCGCTACCAGGTCAGGGCAGCCGACACCTACGCCTGCCAGGCGTGCGGCAACCAGACCACGCGTGCCGCGCTCCCGGTCGGGGACCACGAGCGGCTTGTCACGGTCGCGGGCATCCTTCAGATCCTGGACGTGCCGGACGGCCATCAGGTGATCACCCCCGACCGGCGCTGCTACGCCCCGCATCTGGGTGCCTCCCTGGCTCTCGCGCTGCGCCTGCACCGGGCGCGAGCCACCGTGTTCTCCCGTCCGGAGGAGGCCGAGGCCGCCGAAGACCTTCTGGCACTCCTGGACACCGACGAGTCCGGCCCCTGGGTCCTCTCCCCCCTGCAACTGGGCGCCCTCACCCGCGCCATGGACGTTCGCAGCGCCGCCCTGCCCTCGGCGGCCCGCCAGCATCCCGAGTTCGACACCAAGGTGCGCAAGGCCCACGCCGACAGTCAGCGACTGCCGACCAATGACTGAACCGCAGCGGCTCCGCTCCTTCTGACGCGCACCGACCACAGCACGCCGACGGGAGCAATCCGCCGGCGAGCAGACCCAGGAGACCTCCCTTGCTCCAGCACTCTGTCTACGTCGTCTACGGGGTGGCCATCGAGCCGCCCGAGGACCGTCGGGCCCTTGACTCCGCGCTCGCAGCCCAGCGGCCGGCGGCCGAACTCACGGGCGCAGACTGCGCACACGTCGCCCTGTTCAACGTCGGCGACACCGACCACGTCCTCCTGGGGACCACCCAGAAGTCGCTGGAACCCAACGAGCTACTGCCCGCCTCCGATCTGGCGGCCCAACCGGTCGGCAGGAAAGCGCTGCGGCGCATGGTCGAGGAGCTGGGGCTGACCGTTCTGGTCGGGCCGGACTGGCTGCTCGTGCACGACCTGGACTAAACAGCCGCGGCGCAGCCCGCGGGCATTGAGCAAGATTTTCAGACCCCATTACCGCAGCTCAAAGGGGGTCTAGCCACATTCTCAATAGCATCTATTATAGATGTTGTCACCGGGTGTTCGAGCCCCGCCGCCATCGCAGATGCGGTTCCTGACAAGGAGAGATCCCTATGAGCACAACGCTTTCCCCCGCCCCCGACGCCTCCGTCCAGCAGGAGGGGGACAACCCGCGCATCGAACTACTGGACGCCTCCCTGCTCGTGCGGGACGAGCACAACGCCCGCGAGCACGACACCGAGCCGGACGAGAAGCTGATCACCTCCGTCAAGGAACTCGGCGTCGAGGAGCCCATCAGCGTCCGGCCGAGGGAGGACGGCACCTACGGAGTGTTCAAGGGCTGGCGCCGCGCCCAGGCCGCGCAGATCGCCAACGCGACCGCCGAGCAGGACGGCCGTCCGATCCGCACGGTCAAGGCATTCATCCGTGCCGACCTGGTGGACAGGGACGGGTACACCCGCTTCCTGTCCGTGGTGGAGAACGACCACCGGCAAGAGATGAGCGCCCGCGACACCCTCAAAGCCCAGGAACTCGCTCTCGTCGGCATGGACGACGTCGACCAGGCCAGGGCTGCCCGGGCGATGGGCCTCAAGCGCGAAGCGGTCAAGCACCTTCGCACCGTGCAGAAGCTCGACGACGCGACGCTGCGGCAGGCCACCGCCGGAGGCATGGACCTGGAACAGACCGCCCAGCTCACCGAGGTCGAGGACATCCCCCGGGCCACCCAGCGACTCCTCAAGGCCCTCGCCAAGGACCAGGAAGAGGGCCGGGGCGGGCGCGGGCACTGGGACCAGGAGTTCGCCCTGCTGATGGAGGAGCAGGCCAGCTCCAAGGCCCGCGAGGACGCCGTCGCCGCCCTCAAGGAGTCCAGCGTCACCCTGGTGTCCAGTCTGCCCTACGGGCAGAAGCAGTCGGTCAAGCCGCTGTCGGATCTCACGACTGGTCTCGGGGCCCCGCTCAGCGCCGACAAGCACCACGGCTGCCCGGGCCACTGCGCCACGCTGGACGAGGACAACCAGCCCGTCTGGCACTGCGCGGACCCCTCCGCCCACGGCCACAAGGTCCGCAAGCAGCCCAAGCCTTCCCTCACCGCCGACGAAGCGGAGCGGGCGGCCCAGAAGTCGGCCGAGCGAGCGCAGGTCGTTGCCTGCAACCGGGCATGGAAGGCCGCAGCCGGACCCCGCCAGCAGTTCGTGACGCGTCTGGTGCGCGGCAGGAGTCTGCCGGACGAGGCCCGTCTCTTCGCCCAGGAGGTGCTGCTGGACCTGCCCGGCTTCTACGGCAGGTGGGCCGAGAAGGGCGACACCCAGACCCTGGCGGCCTTCCTGGGGGCGAAGGACGACGAGCGGACCACGCCGTCGGCGCTCGCCGCCGCCTTCCCGAAGGCGCGGCTGGCGAACCTGCTGTTCGCGCAGGTCGCCGCCGCCGTCGAGGCCGACATCCGTGGGCCGAAGGTGTTCGACACCTTCCTGTGGAAGAAGCTGCACCCTCGCCAGGCCGCGTACCTGCTGCTCCTCGAATCGCTCGGGCAGGCCGACAACGGCAGCTACGCCCTCTCCGAGGTCGAGGAACAGGCCGTCGCCGCCCACCGGCCCAAGACGCCGGACGCCGCCTGACCACCGCACGCACCACGGCCGGGGCACCCCGTGCCCCGGCCCGCACCTCACCCGAGCACGACCGATCCCACTGGGAGTTCGTCATGCCCTCACCCACCCCCGCCGACCCCGAAGGCACCACGTTCCAGCGAGACCAGCCCCTCACCATGGCCCATCTGCGCCACCTCGTACGCAAGGACTGGGCGGGAATCCCCGGCCGCACGCTGGTCGTCCTGTCCGGCGACAGCGAAGGCAACCGCCACTCGCCGTTCAGCAGCTTCAGCCGAGCCCGGTACGCCCCCCTCTACGGACACACCGGCGAGGTCTACCCGCTGGAGAGCGAGATGGCCGAGGACAAGGAACTGCGCGAGCTGTTCCCCGAGATCCCCCACACCGCCGTCGCAGCCCTGGTCCTGTACCCGCTCGACTGACCGCCCCTCACCGCCCCGGCGGCTCCCGCGCACCTGCCGGGGACCGGCTGACACCACGCCGCCAACCCCCGGTCGCCAGATCCGGCGCCCGGCCAGCCACCCTCCCCCAGCAGAAGGAGACCCCTACCCATGGCCACCACGCTCGATGAGGTCCGCACGTTCATCCGGGCCCTCCCCGACACCGACACGCTCGCCGCCGTCCAGGAAGCCGCCACGTCGAGGCTGCTCGAACTGGACGCCGCACGGCGCCCGGTCATCACCCCCGGCCGCACCGGAAAGATCAACAGCGGCATCCGACCGGCCGCCCTGCGCAACCTGACCGGCACCGTCCAGCAGCCCAACCGCACCAACACCAGGTTCGACTTCCTCCTCACCGAAGAAGCCACCACCCGGCTGCGCCACCTCCAGGACCCGTACAACCCCCGCTTCAAGATCCCCGAGGACGTGAAGCGCTACCGCCTGAACAAGGTCCCGGCCACATGCATCGAGCTGGACGACCCGACCGACTCCTAGGCACCGCTGGTTCCGGGGGCAGCGCAACGTGCTGCCCCCGGACCCCGGCGCAGCCTCTCCGCACAAACCGCTTCGCCGTCGGCGTGCTGACCCGCCCCGGCCCCTGCACCGCTCCCCAACCGCGCACCCACCGAAGGGACACGTCCCCGATGCATGTCCACCTGCACCGCTCTCAGCGCGACTTCCTGCTCGGCTGCTTCAAGTCGAGCACCCCGTCCGTGCGGGGAGTACCCGCACTGCTCGCCGCCGTGGAGTCCGCCGGCCTGGTCCGTGAGCACTGCCACGTCGAGATGGACGACGAGATGGTGGAAGCCGCCTCCTATCTGTTCCGTTTCGCCGCCCTGCGCAGCGGCCTCCACCGCGCCTTCTCCCGCAACTTCGACGCCGCCAACATCCTCCGGCCCCGCCAGCAGACACCACGACAGCGCCTGCTTGCCGCCCTCGCTGCCGGAGCCGAGATCCGCGAGGTCCGCAGTTACCAGCCCGTCTCGCACCAGCCGCGGCGCGAGGGGGACCGCACCCCCTGGGTCGTCCACGACCCCGGCCTCCGGAAGAGCTTCCGGCTGCCGGACCGTGACGTCCACCCCGTGTGGCCCCTCCAGCCCACCACCTCCGAGCCCTCCGGGGCGCACGGCCCGCTCGCAGACAAGGACCCGTCGTGATCGTTGAACTACTCGACCCGCTCGATGCCGACTCGGTGCTGCGCACCGCGGTGGCACTCTGGGAGGACAAGGAAGGCGAGCCCCTCTCGACTGAACAGCAGCGCGCCGTTCTCCGGGCCAGCCAGGCGATCGCGACAGCCGACGCAGGCACCGTGCTGACGCCCTTCCCCGCCCCGGTCGCCCGGGTCACACTCACACCGACTGCCCAGGTGTGGCTGCTGCGGCGCTGGGACCGCCATGCCGACGACGTCTCGCTCTGGACCGATGAGGATTCCGCCCGCGAAGAGCTGGGCCGTCACGTGCGGGGCAGCTGGCGCAGCTACGCCGGTCAGGGCGGCATGCCAGAGGAGCCGCCCGACGACGACGGTGCGGCTGTACGCCTGTACTACGCGGCGAGCGGCGGCGAGGAGGGCTACAGCATCTACGCAGAGACCCCGGCGGGCCCTGGCCGCCAGCGGCGCGTGCCGCTCGACTACCGCTTCCCGACAGAAGAGCAGTGCCAACGGGCCAACCGGAGCGCGGCGGGAGACGTCGACAACGAACGGCCGTGTTCCCAGGTCGCCGGTGTTCTCACCTTCACCTACCTCGATCCCGTCCGCCGGGCCGTCGTGGTGTCCGTGCATCTCGACGACGCTGCCAGCCAGCTCGTGCGCCCGGACGGCACGGTGCCACTGCATGTCACGGTCGAGGGCACCGTGGTCCTGGACGACAGCGCGGCAGGAGCGCCGTGGGACCCGGTCCTGACCCGGCTCCTGGACGCCGCAACGGAGTCCCAGGGCGAGGCGATCCGCGAGGCTGCGCGCTTCGCCGGGGTCCTGTGGCGATGCGCGACCTGCGAGTGGGACAACCCCCGAGCAGCCACGTCCTGCACCAACACAGAACCCTGCCGTCGTCCCAAGCCGAAGACGGCGCCGTGAACTAGACGCTCCGCGCGGTCGTCCCGGTACGAACTGCCCTCCTCGCCTCGGTCCATCAGGACTCACCGTCGGTGTCCGATACCGCTGCCGGGCCGTGCGCGCGCAGGGTCCCGGCGTTCGGCGGCTCTCTCACGCCCCCACGGCGCACAGGGGACGGCGACGAAGACGACTGACCAGCGCACCGCCGGCGTGGCCCGGCCCTCCTCGCACGTGCCGTTGACCGCCTCTCGGGCGCCGTCGCTCCGCAGCTCACCCGCCCCCGTGCCCGGCAGACGCCTTAGGACGTGCCATGCAGCCCCTTACCCTGTTCGATCTCCCCTCCCTCCAGGACGCGCCGGCACCCGCGGCTGCTGCCCCGGCAGCGCCGACGTCGCGGCGGAAGCGGAAGCGGACGGTGCACGCCTCCGTTCCGTTCGTTCCGAGGGCAACCGAGCCCGACGAACTGCTGAGGGACGCCGACTGGGTTGTCGTCTCCAGTTCGGGCGGCAAGGACAGCCAGGCGATGCTCTCCCATGTCGTCCAGCGGGCGAAGGTACTGGGAGTGCTGGACAAGGTCGTCGTCGTCCATGCGGACCTGGGCCGTGCGGAGTGGGGCGGCACGCGCGAACTCGCCGAGCTGCAAGCGCGTCTGTGCGGGGTCCGCCGGTTCGAGGTGGTCCGCGCGTCGGGCCCCGATCTCCTCGACCGCGTGGAGGTCCGCTTCGGCAAACTCAGGGCGAAGGCGGAGAGGGACGCCCTCAAGGCCGGTGAGGACCCGTCGAAGGCGAGGGTTCCTCCAGCCTGGCCATCGAGTTCGGCCCGCTGGTGCACCAGTGACGTGAAGCGCGGGCCGATCTGGACCCTCTACACGCGGCTGGCCGGCGAGCTCGCGCACCTGGGGCGTCCGGTGCGCATCCTGGCGTGCATCGGACAGCGGGCCGCCGAGAGCGACCAGCGGGCGCAGCTTGCCCCTGTGGAAATCGACCGCACGGCGAGCAACGGCAAACGGCACATCACCACGTGGCGGCCTATCCACGCGTGGAGCGACCGGAAGGTGTGGCGCGAGATCGCCCGTTCACGTCTGCCGTACCACCCGGCGTACGACTGGGGAAACCGGCGTCTGAGCTGCGTGTTGTGCGTCCTGGGGTGCAGCAGCGATCTCGTCAACGGGGCGCGGCGCGTGCCGGAGCTCGCGGCAGCGTATGCGAGGACGGAGGTGGCGGTGGGGGCCGACTTCAAGAAGGGTTTGTCGATGCGGGAGATCATCCGGCGGGCTCGGGTGCTCGACGAGCTGGAGGGTCCTGCCGCACGGCCTCCGATGGGTACGGCGATGGCCGGGCATGTCGGTCGTGCGCTGACCAACAGGTACCGCAGCCGTCAGTCCGTGCTGTACGGGAGGAGTGCCTGATCCCGCCAGAGTGCGTGAACCGGCCTGAGGTTTCGAAGAGTTTGCGCAGGTGGGAGGCGGGGTTCACACCCACCTAAGTGCATCTATTATGGATGTCACCGCAGCCGCTTGCCCCCTCCCGAGAGACGAGAAGACCCGTGCAGCAGATCAGCATCTTCAGTCCGGCCATGAGCCTCGGTCCGCCCAGGCTGCCGAAGGGCCGGACGGACTCCCCCGCGCAACGCGGACGCGCCGACGCCAGGGACCTGGCAGAGCGCGTGTCGCGGGCCTGGCACGCGGAGCGCATGCCGGACGGAATACATCTCCCGGTCGGAGTCGTCGCCTCGCTCGCCCAGCTCGCCGACGAACCCGGGACCGGGGAAACGCTCAGGGAGCTGGCGCCGGAGACACTCTGGCGCCTGCTGGAACGCGTGTGGGCGGTCCGCTGGATCGAGCAGCCGGAACTGGCCGCCTGGGCGGCCCCGTTGCATCAGTGGCTGATGATCCAGCCGTCCCCGGCACAGGCCCGCTCCGCGGCCGCGGTGGCCGTCGCCGCCCTCGACGCCGGGTTACTGCGACTGACCGGCGCCCCGGACCCCCAGGCGCGCCGGGAGGCCGACCCGCTCGGCGCGGTCCTGACGACCTTGCGTAGCAAAGGTGCCCGCCAGGCGAATGCCGAGGAGCACACGCCGTCCGACGTCGCGGAGGTGATGGCGCGGCTGGCGCTGGGGCCGGGTCTGCCCGCTTCGGGGTCACTCTGCGAACCCACGGCCGGCACCGGCGGGTTGATCCGTGCAGCGGCTTCCCACGCGGCGTGGGCCGGGCAAGAGGTGCACGCCTTCGAGTGGGCGATGAACGACGCCGACCCGCTGGCGGCGGCCGGCTGCGCTTCCAACGCCCTCACCTGGGACCTGGGCCCCAACGTCCTGGTGGGCTGCTCGGACGTCCTGGTCACGCCCGAGTGGCCGTCGAGGGCCCGGCTGGAGCGCGCGCAGATCCGTGCGCGGCACGCCAGGGAGGTGGCGGACGCTCGGATGCTCGCAGGCCTGCGCCTGCTCATGGCCGGGCCGGCGCCGACCGCCGGACAGGCCAGCCCGCCCCGGAACAGGGGGGATTGACCCCCGTCACGATGCTTCTATTATGAGTAGTGGAGGTGTTGTTCATGCCCAAGGCGCCCAGTGTCCCGTTCATCGGTACCGTCACCGGCACTCCGCAGACACGGTTCACCGACTCCGGTATCGCCGTCACCCGCTTCCGTTTCACGACCGTGCCCAGCGAATGGGACGCCCAGGCCCGCCAGTGGCGCGACGCGGCACCGATCCACTACATCTGCACCGTCTGGCGGGACCTGGCCCGCAACGCCGCCGAGTCCCTCGTCGACGGCGTGGAGGTCATCGTCCACGGCCGCATCACCGGCGCCAGCGACGGCGACATCCTGGTCAGCGCCGACGAGATCGGGGTGAGCCTGCGCGCCCGGATCGCCTACACCGCCGCCAGCCTCCCGCCCCAGGCCGCCCTGGTGCACGCGCCTCATGTCGCCGCCCCCGCTCCCCCGGCACCGGCCGTCCAGCCCGCCGCCTCCACCGCGCAGCCCGCTCCCGGCCCCGGCCAGCCGCCGCGCTGGTGGGAACAGAAGCGCGCCGAAGGCTGGTCCCGCCACACGTAGGCGTCGCCCGCCCTCGCGTACCGGCCTTCCCACCCCTCCATCCGACCGACGGAGCTCTGTCATGCCCTCATCCGCCCTGTCGGAGCGTGCCGCCCGCGCCGCGCTCTCGGCCAACTTCGCCCCCGAGCAGATCAACGCCGACCTCGCCCAGCACTCCCCTGCCGAGGTGTGGGAGCAGCGCGTCCGCCGGGACAACACCGGCCGCCTCGCCCAGTACCGGCCGGAAGCCGAGCTCTCCAACGCCCAGCTGACGTGCCGCTTCCTCATCCCCTGCGACCCGCAGTGGCCCGCCCGCCTGACCGATCTCGGCCCCGCCACCCCGCTGGGTCTGTGGGCCCGCGGACACGAGCACCTGCCCAAGCTGACCACGAGCACGATCGTCGTGACCGGCAACCGCGCAGCCGGCCCGCAGACCATCGCCCGCGCCCGGGAGTTCGCCGGGGCCCTCGCCGAGACCGGCCACACCGTCGCCGCGAGCCTCGCCTACGGCGTGGACACCGCCGCCCACGAAGCCGCCCTGCTCATCGGACCGACACTCGCCGTCCTGCCCCGCGGCCTGGACCAGGCCCACCCCCACACCCACGCACAGCTCCTGAAGACCATCACCGGCGACGGCGGAGCAGCCGTCAGCCTCTACCGCCCGGGCACCGTGCCCAGCGGCGCAACCCTCCAGGCCAGCGCCCGCCTGCTCGTGGCCCTCGCCCACACCGTGATCCTCATCGAGGCCCTGGACCACTCGCAGGCTCTGCGCACCGCCGAGGCCGCCATCGCCCTCAACCGGAGCCTGCTGGCCGTCCCGTCCGACGGCGCCATCCGCTCCGACGGCAACGCCCGCCTCCTCGACGAACGCCTCGCTCTCCCCTGCCCCACCGCCGCCCGCGCGCTCGAACTCCTCTGATCCCCCCCACTACCAAGCCGCCGTGCCCGGGACACACCGTGTTCCGGGCACGGGCTCCAAGAACAAGGACCCCGCCGTGACCGCCTCCATCACCTGGACCCAGTTCGTCGACGCGACCGCTCGCATCCGCCAGGCCAACAACGACCTGGCCCGCCTGATCGCCGACACCCTCTCCGCGCAGTTCGGCGGCGCTGCCGCCTACCTGGTGCTTCACGAGGCCGAGTCCGCCGACTTCATGGGACTCATCAGCGTGCTCGACGCCGAAGGCTCCTGCCTCTTCGCATTCGGCGACGACCTCGCGACACTGCCCCCGCTGCCGCCAGACTCCCCGCACGCCAGCGCATGGGACGGCCGCGATCCCGCAGAACCCTGGACGGTGTGCAGGGCCGTTCAGGGCCTGTATCAGACGGGAGCGCTCTTCGACCGGCTGCCGCTGGACCGCCTGCCGCAGGCCATCCCCTCCACTGCATGCGATGAGCACTCCTGCCTGCTGCTGTCGACCGCCGCTCGCCCCGACCTCTGGACCTTCGACGAGGCAGACATGGCGCGCCTGGTCCGGCCCTACAGCTCCCCGCGGCCCTCCGCCAGCCCTCCGGTACCGCTCCCGACACCGCCCGCTTCCCGGTGAGGACCTCGTCATGCCGCCCACGCGCACCGCCTACACCCCGGCCCTGCCGGGCCTGACCGCCACCGACGACATCGACACGGTCATCAACTGGGGACTGGGCGCCGACTCCACCGCCTACCTCGCCAAGATGCTCACCGACCCCGCGGGCCACGGCATCGACCTGGACCGCACCGTGGTCCTCTACATGGCCACCGGCAGCGAGTGGCCCGAAACCCGGCTCCTGGCCGAGGAGTTCATGCTGCCGCTGCTGCGCGAGCACGGCGTCAGGTTCGCCCAGCTCGCCCGCAACGGCCACCTCGCCGCCGACGGCATCACCGTCCTCGACGACTCCCGCCACCCCGAACACCTCCACGCCCGCGGGACGTGGACGCTGTGGGACGAGATGGAGTCCGTCGGCACGGTTCCCCAGCAGGCCGGCACTCGCAAATGCAGTCTCCGTGCCAAGGGGGATGTCGGGGACCGGTGGATCGGCGCCGTCATGGGCGGGCGGCCCTTCCGCCAGATCATCGGCTTCAACGCCGATGAAGCCGGACGGTGCCTGAAGGACCAGGCCAACTCCAAGCTCCCCGGCCGCACCGGCGAGTTCCCGCTCGTCGACTGGGGCTGGGGCCGACAGGCCTGCGAGGACTACCTGCTGGAGCGCTTCGGCGTGCACTGGCCCAAGTCGTACTGCACCTTCTGCTGCTTCCCGATCTCGATGGGCTCGCTGCCGGCGCACATGGAGCGGATGCGGACCCACCCCGGCATCGCGGGCGAGGTGCTGCGCCTGGAGTACACGGCGATGAGCCTGAACCCCAACGCCCGGCTGTACGGCAAGAGGAGCCTCCTGGAGCTCTTCGACCCCACCAAGGAACGGGACCGGGCCTGCCTGGAGGCCTTCGAGCGCGAACTCGACATGCCGTGGGCCCTCTACCGCGTCCGACGCCTGTTCCTGCTGTCCGCAGACGGCGGCAACCGTCCGGTCATGCGCTCCACCGAGCGCATCGACCTCGGCCGTCCCCAGCAACTCGCTCACAAGCTGATGCGCGTGTCCCAGCGGCACGGCATCGACGTCGAACGCGACCACCAGTACGGGCGGGCCCGCGCCTGGCTGCGCCCCCGCGGCGCGGCCCGGCCGATGGCGGAGGAGCTCTTCACCACCGCGCCCGCGCACGTGATCGCCAAGCAGGACAAGAACTTCGAGCAGGCGTGGCGGGCCCACCTCGCGGACGCCTCTGCACAGCTGCCCCTCGCCTGACTGCCCCTCCCCCTCACGGTTTCGTCCGGAAGGACTCCCTCATGCGTGCCCGCATGCCCCCTCGCCCTGCCCGACTCCCGTCTGGACCGCGCCGTGCTGTATCTGGCAACGCCCTCCGGTCCTGAGGTCCGGGCCGTCATGCAAGCCGGCCTTCTCGGCTGCATGACGACACCCGCCCAGGGCAACCTGATCCCACCCGGCGCCCGGTACGCCTGCGACAACGGCAAGTTCGGCAAGGGCTGGCCCGGCGCCGACGCCTGGTTCGCATGGCTCACCGCCACCGTCCAGCGCTACGGGCCCGACCTCTGCCTGTGGGCCGTGGCCCCCGACATCCCCATGGACGCCGCAGCCACACTCACTGAATCCCTGCCCTGGCTGGCGCGCATCCGCTCGCTCGGGATACCGGTCGCCTTCGCCGCCCAGGACGGCAGCGAACACGATGGCCTCATCCCCTGGGACGCCATCGACGTGCTGTTCCTCGCAGGCTCCACCCAGTGGAAGACCTCACCGGCCGCCCACCGCCTGGCCCAGCAGGCCCGTGACCGCGGCCTGGCCGTCCACATGGGCCGGGTCAACTCCCGCCGCCGGCTGCGCGTCGCGCAGGCCTTCGGCTGCACCACGGCCGACGGCACCTACCTCGCCTTCGGCCCCGACACCAACCTCCCCCGCCTGCTGGCCTGGATGAACGAACTCCAGGCCAATCCCACCCTCTTCGGAGACGAGCCGTGACCACGCTGACCTCGCCCGGCCCTGCAAGATTCGGTGTCCGCCGGCTTGTTGCGGGTGATTGCGGCGCCGGATCCGGTCAGGGGGCGCCGAGGTCTCGAAAGAGTTCTCCGACGTCAACGCCCAGCGCGTCGGCCAGGGCGAACACCTTGTCCACGGAGACGTTGCGGCGGCCGCCCTCGACGCCCACGTAGAAGACACGGTTCAGACCGGCGGCCTCCGCGAGCTGGGCCTGGGACAGGTCTGCGCGGCCGCGTAGTTCCTTCAGCCGGCGGCCCAGGGCTTCACGGCGCGCCAAGACGGCGGGGTCGGCTGTGTCAGCGGGCTCGTTCGGCATGGGCAAACGGTATCCGACCAACCATGCGTTGCCTATAAGCGACATGAGATGTAGCTTATAGGCGACATCGAGAGTGCCGCCCTGGCTCCTCCACCTCGCTGCACTGTTCGCGGACGACCGCGGCGCGCAGGACCGGGGGAAGCCGCCCACCGCCGTCGCGGCCACCAGGGTCGCAGCGAGCCCGCGCCGAGTGGCAACCCTGGCGCCCCCTTCAAGGACGATTCGAACCGGAGGACCCGTGACCGCCCCTGCGACATCCGCGGAACAACGTGCCCAGGTCGCCGCTCTGCTGGGCGACGCCCGGCCCGCCCGCGACAGCCTGATCGCTCAGCTGGCCGAGGCCGTGCGCGACCGTGTGAACCACGACCACCCCGCCCAAGCCGAGGACCTGTACTGCTTCAACCTCACGTCCTTCATAGGCGAACGCATGGGACCCGTTCTGCGCCGGCTGCTGAACGCCGAAGCCGAGGCCGAGGCCCTCGCCGCCGAGCTCGCCGCCCTGCGGCACGCGGCCACCAGCACCGCCGGTGCCGCCGTTCGCAGCGTCCACCAGCGCGGACACGACATCCATCTCCCCCTGGGGCTAATGGAGTTCCTCACCGGCGAAGCCGAGACCGCCGCGCTGGCCGCACCGGGCGCCCTGGCCCGGGACGGATTCGAAGTGGTCATCTCCAGCTCCGGCAGCAGCCACGCCGTGGCGCAAGAGGTCCGCTGCACGGAGTGCGGCGGGATCACCACTCAGGCGGGATTCGACGGCCAGGGATGGACCCTTGCGCGCCTCGACCTGCTGGCCGACCGGCACCGGTGCCTTCCCAGGGTCACCGACGCCGACACCGTTCCGGACCCCGTCCACGACAGGCCCGACACCCTCTGATCCGTCCCTGGGCCACCTCTCAACCGCAGTCCGGCGTCTCCCTCAGCCCTTCCGTCGAGCTGCCCGGCGCAGCTCGACGCCTGCCGCCCGATTCCGGGGGCCGGTCGCCCGATCGGCCCCCGCCCCTCGCGCCCCGTCAGCCCTCCTCACCACCGGCCGAGGCCGGCTGCGCAGACCTCACCTCAACAGGCAGCGCAGGAACCTCCCCGCGGCGCGGCCGTCCAGGTCACGGCTGCGCCACTCCGTCCTGTGGCACTCCACGTTCCCTCTGAAGATGAGGTGTTCTTCGTGTTCGTCACCATGACCGATCTGTTCTGCGGCGCCGGCGGCTCGACCTGCGGCGCTCTGAAGATCCCCGGCGTCCGCGTCGTCATGGCCGCCAACCACTCCCGGCACGCCATCAACACCCACCAGCACAACCACCCGACCACCGACCACGACTGCGCCGACATCTCGCAGGTGGTGCCCACCCGGTACCCGCGCACCGACATCCTGTGGGGCTCCCCCGAGTGCACCCACCACACCCGGGCCCGCGGCAAGAAGCGCGGCCACGGCGAGTTCAGCGGCGGGCTGTTCTCCACTGACGGCACCGACGAGGCCGCCATCCGCTCCCGGGCCACCATGCACGACATAGCCCGCTTCGCCGAACACCACCGCTACCGGGCGATCATCGTCGAGAACGTGCCCGATGCCCGATGGTGGGGGCCCGAGGAGGCGCCCGGGTTCGCCTTCGACAACTGGGTGCGCAGCGTGGCCCTGTGGGGACCGTACGAGCACCGGATCGTCTACCTCGACTCGGCGCACGCCCAGGCGGCTGGGCCCGGCTCGCGCTCGCGGCGGCCGCGGATGTACGTGGTCTTCTGGCGCAAGGGCGAGCGGGCGCCGGACTTCGACAAGTGGCTGCGCCCGTACGGTGTGTGCCCGCGGCACGGCCGGGTCCAGCTCATGCAGTCGTTCAAGCGGACCCGGGTCTGCAGCCCGGAGCGTCCATGGGGTGTCTACGGGATCAAGAACGGCCAGTACGTGTACCGCTGCCCGGCCCGCGAGTGCCGCACCGAGGCTGTCGAACCGCGGGTGCGGGGCGCCGCCGAAGCGATCGACTTCACCCTGCCCGCGCTGACGCTCGGCGAGCGCAGTCGGCCGCTCGCCCCCAACACCATGCGGAAGATCCGCGACGGCTGGGCCACCTACCGGCAGCTGGACGGTGACGGTTCGCTGATCGAGCCGTACATGATCGAGCTGCACGGGGGCGGATCGAATCACCGGCCGGCCACCCAGCCGATGTCCACGCTCACCGCGGGCGGCCTCAACCACGGAGTCGTCTACGCCGACCCCGCGAGGCACGCGCTGCTGCCCTACTACGGCAACAGCTCCGCGCAGCCGGTCACGGCTCCGATGCCCACCCTCACCACCCGGGACCGGCACGGGCTGATCGGATACGCGGCCCGCCTCGAGGAGTGCCGCTACCGGATGATCCGGCCCCGCGAGGCCGCACGCGCCATGGAGTTCCCCGACGAATTCGTCTTCGTCGGCGACCGGGACCAGACGATCGAGATGATCGGCAACGCCGTCACAACCAACGCCGGCCGCGACCTGGTCGGGATGGTCGTCGAAGCCCTGACCGGCCAGGAGATCGCACTGCCCGAGCACAGCGGTCCCATCGCTGTGCTTCCCGCGGCCGGGGCGGCAGCGTGATCCGGCCCGTGCAGGATCAGCTGCCGTTCGCGGACCTGCCGGAGGTCCCGGTCGTGTCTCCGTGGTGCCAGCGGTGGCGTGAGCGACGGCATTCCTGGAGGCGCGTCCGGGACGGCGGGTTCGACGCCCGCCGCTACCGCGTGGACGGCGTCTCCGAAGCCGCGGCCAAAGCCTTCGTGCTCGCCCACCACTACTCCCGTTCGTACCCGGCCGCGAAGGTGCAGTTCGGCCTGTACGACGTCTCTCGGCGCGTGGATCAGCTCGCGGGTGTCGCCGTGTTCGGGATACCGGTGAGCAGAGCCGTGCTCACCACCCCGTTCCCCGACCTGATCCCCTTCACTCAGTCCGTCGAGTGCGCCCGATTCGTGCTCCTCGACGAGTGCCCGGGCAACGCGGAGAGCTGGTTCCTCGCGCGCTGCCACGCCGCACTCCTCGAGGACGGGGTGCGGGGTGTCGTCTCCTTCGCCGACCCCGTCCCCAGGCGTACCGCTTCCGGCGTCCTGGTGATGCCCGGGCACGTCGGAACGATTTACGCCGCCACGAACGCCATCTACGCGGGCCGGGCAACCGCCAGGACAGTGAAGCTCTTGCCGGACGGCACGGTCTTCAACTCCCGCACCGCACAGAAGATCCGCCGACAGGAGCAGGGCCACCGGTACGCCCAAGAGCAGCTCATCGCGCTCGGAGCCCCACGGCCGCGGCCCGGCACCGACCCCGCCTGCTGGCTGAGCGAGGCCCTGGCCGCAGTCGGCGCCCGCAACATCCGTCACCGCGGCGCCCACCGCTGGCTCTTCCGCCTCGGTCGCTCCCCTCGCGAACGCGAGGAGATCCGGCTCGGCCTGCCGGCACGACAACCCCGCCCCAGACAGCCCGACCTCGAGTACCTCGCTTCCTGAACGCCTCCGATTGCAGCCCCTGAGAGGGCTCCCCACGCCCTCTCCCACCACCCCTCCGGCAGACCGCCTGAAAGGCATACTGAGTGCTATGGCCACCATCACCGAGCGCCTCCTGCAGATCGCCGCCGAGTCCGCAACGTCCGCGGACGCACGGCTGCGGCGGCTGCTCTACGAGGGCAACGCTCTGTATCACCAAGGGCTTCAGGAGATGCGCTGCGAGATCGTTGACCGCTCCTATGAGGTGTCCACCAGCCAGCTGTGTCTGGACATCCAGGAGGCCGGCTTTCCCGGTGCCGAGAACCGGGAAGAGGCGTTGAGCCTGCTGGCGCTGGCCGCATGGCAGCACACGCCAGGTGCCATGGCCTTCGACGAACTGGCCGCACATGCAGCGCGCCGGGGTGTCTGCCTCCTCGCCGAGAGGTACTGACGCTCCCGACCGGTCAGGCTGGCCTCTGGACACCATTCCCAAATTGCTGCCATTATGAGCTTTGGGCCGAAGAGGCCGGCCCGTCCACTTCTCTCGCTCAGAACGGATGCGACCACCATGGCCGGCAAGCCGAAGAAGCAAGACCCCGTCGACTCCAAGGAGCTCGCCGCGGAACTCGGTCTCAGCGCCGCCCGCATCAACTCGCTCTACGCCGAGCGAGAGAAGAACGACTTTCCGGCGCACGTCGGACAGCGTGGCCGTGCGCGGCTGTGGGATCTGGCAGAAGTCCGCGCTTGGCACGAAACCCGGAAGCCCTCCCGTCTGGAGGAGCTTTCGCTTGATGGCGGGGACCCGGACGAGCTCCTGAACGCTGCGCAGGTCGCGAGAGTACTGGGCTACAAGCATCGCAGCCAGATCACGACATACCTGGCCGAACACCCGGGCTACTTCCCGGAGCCCGACGAGGTCGAGGAACTCGGCACCTACAAGCGGCTGAAGTGGCGCCGCCGGACCGTCGCCGCCTGGCGTGACAGCCGGCCGGGCAAGGGCAAGCGGACAGGATCGACGCGCCAGGCGCCCCCGCTGCCCGATGTGCCGGCCGACGGCGATCCTGAGGAGTTGCTGACAGGAACGCAGGCCGCGGCTCTCCTCGGCTTCAAGAGCCTCAACTCCTTCGTCAGTTCCCTCTCCCAGGGCAACCTGCCGCTCCTGGAGGAGACCGACGGGCTTTCCGACCGCGGCAGGCGCGCATGGACGCGCCGGCGCATCCTCGAGCAGAGCGCGCAGCGTGGCCGATAGGGCAGCTCTGTACGCTGTCTCCACGATCGCAGTTCTTCGGGTTATGGGGTTCCCTTCGTACCCCGGCTTGGGCCCGGAGACTGCACGATGGCCGGTATGACGCGGCTCGCCACCACGTCCCGCGCCGGGCTTCAACCCGGCGCGAGCCGACCATCGCTCACGGAGCCCCGCCCAACCGGGCGGGGCTCCACCTGTTGAGCATGCGACACCTCCAGGGGCCGCAGCGGCCCTTCGCAGTGCTGCGTCGGCTCCCATCTTGGCGCCACAGTGGCTGGTTGCTTCCGTGCCACCGCAGCGCCCGCCGCCGCCCACTTGAGCGGACCACGCCGGGGGGCCGGCGGTATCAGCCCCGCCAAGGCAAAGGTCGGGTCCGGCTTCCCGAATCAACCGCGAGAGCCGTTGAGGGCCGTCGGAGGTCTTCACCTGGCCACAGAGGCCTCTCAGCCTTGACGGCACGCAGGATCCTGCCGACTGCAGCGAGGACCTCAGCGCGGTCCCTCTGGCCGTAGGCAACGAAGTCTCCGGCTTCGGTGTCGAAGATCCGCACCTCCTGGCCGGCGGCAGGCCCGATACATACGAGGGCTCGGTCGAGCTCCGGCAGTCTCAGGCACAGCCCGTGGCAGAGCTCTCGTTGCATCAGCACTACCAGATCCCTGGTGACGCGCTCGAAGTCACCGACCTCTGGCCATTTCGTCCCGCCCCCCAGTTCGTGCGTGATTGTGGACAGCGGGACGATGGCGCCGCGTTCGCGGCCGCGGGTCAGCAGGTCGTGGATCCGAGCACCATCGGGCTGCCGGACTTGTGGGTGGAGCAGGGTCTCAGCGGTGACGACAGTGGTGTTGACCTCCTGGATGCCTTGATCCGGGAAGTAGGGCTCGTGCGCAAAGAGCAGGTAGACGTCCGTCGTGCGCTCTTGAGGTCTGGTGCGCGGCATACCGAGAGCCCTCTTTCGGAGAGTCGTGGCGTGGGGGTCGTGCCGAGTGGGGTAGGTCGCCGTCCGGTGTCCGGGCGAGTTGGGGCCCAGCGGGCTTTGCCCGGGGCCGCGGCCTTGTCCCGCGGCAGGCGTACGGCTCAGGCGGGTGCGGATCGAGGTCACCTGGTCGACGAGTTGGACCATCAGGCGCTCGCGGGCGATGAGCGCCGCGGAGACGGCGTGGGTGTCCGGGTCCTGCAGGAGGCCGGCGGCGTCCCACAGCATGTCCTGCCCGACCTGCGCCGACCGCAGCAACTGGTAGCAGTCGCTGCCGTCGGCGGCCTGGTCGAGGACGGTCTGCATGCTGGTGAGGCGGTGCAGGTAGCGGACGGATGCCTCGCCGTCGACAGTGCGCACGTACCCGCCGGCTCGAGCGTCCATCTGCGCGGCAAGGTGTTCGGCCACGATCGGCGTGAGCACCAAGGTCGGCAGCGCCACTTCCCAGGGAAGACCGTAGCGCGCGGCAAAGAGGGCGGCGGGCAGACAGGCGAGTGTGGTGATGGCGACGGCGGCTCGCACCCGGAATCCCGGCGCAATCGAGATGCGGTGGACGGGGTGGCGGGTCAACCAGCGCAGGGCCAGGCAATGCCATCGGGTCGCTTTGGGGATGAGGATCCCGATGCGCAGCGGCTGGTCTGGAACGCTGCCGTTGGCGGAGACGGGCCAGGCGAGCCAGCCCCAGCGAGTGGACTCGTGCACCAGGGCGGGACGGATACCGGGCGAGTTGTTGCCGCCGCGGCGGCTCGCGCGGGGAGCTCGTGAGCCTTCGGCCTCCCACCGGCCCGGGTCCTGCGGGAAGGTGCGGCGGTGTACCGAGAGTGCTGAAGCAGTGCTGGCTGTGTCGGTCACTGTGTCGTCCTTCCTTCGCGGGTCAGGTGGTGGTGCACGTCTCGCAGCGCCCATCGCCGTCGGGGTGGGCGCGCCTGCGGGTGGGGCCAGGGCAGGTGCGGCATGTGGGCCAGTCGAGGCAGGCGGGGCAGAGGTCGTGGCCGTCGGCTCGACCAGGCCGGCCGCAGCCGGCGCACTCGGTCATTGCTCTATAGGTGAGGGCTTGGCTGACCGTTCGCGGCCGGTGGGATGCCTGCTCCGTGTCCGGCTGTCCGGGCGTCGGCGGGGACGTTGGCCAGTCCGGTGGTGACGGGAGGGCTGAGGCGGATCGGAGGCGGGCGCTCACGATGGCGCCGACCGATGTGTGGATGTCGTCGGGCAGTGGCCGGCCGGCGACGATCTGCTCGATGTGGGAGGGGCTCCAGCCCGCGTCGAGCATCTGGGTCACCATCGCTCCCTGGTCGGCGAGGGCCGGCCCGGTGAGGAGGTAGGCAGGGTGCCGTGCTCCGATCGACAGCAGTACGGCGACGCCCGGTGGGAGCTGATCGAGGGGTGCTTGTTCGTCCCGGTGCGCGGGGCTGGGTGCTTCCTCGCGCGTGCTCGCGCGCGCGTTAGGGACGGAGGGACGGACGGAACTGGTGGTCTGCTCGATGGTCTTCTTACTCCTGGTCTTCTTAGAGGCACTGCCGCCCAGTGGTGGATGGTCCTGTGGTGGATTTCCCGATCCTGGTGCTGACCTGTGGGTCTTCTGCCGGCCTGGCGGAGTCGGGGGTGGCGTCTGGCCGGCGAGGTCGTAGAGGTGGGCGGGCATGTCGGTGATCGCGTAGACAGCCTCGCCAAGGGTGCCGTCGTCCCGGCGTGTTCTCTCCCTGGTGAGGTAGCCGAATCGCTCCAGCTCCTTCAGCCCGGTGGACACCGCGGTGGTCCCCTCTGTGCCGCTGCGCGCGAGCATCGCCACCGTGACACGCCAGCCGTCGCGGTGGGTGGAGATGAGGCCGAACAGGCCTTTGGCCTTGAAGGAGATCCGCGGGTCGCGAAAGAGCGCGTTGGCGATCTGGGTGAATCGGTCCCCCGCCATCGCACCGCGCCTGATTCCGGCGCCGAACCCTTTCATCAGGCACCCCTGGAGGAACGGTCCGGGACTCGGGCAGTCGTCGGCCGGCTTGCGGAGGTGACTTGCCGTTCTGCGGCGTCCAGTGGGGCTACTGAGTGGGCGAAGTCCATGTCCCGACTTCAGCGTCCAGGTCCCACCGATCTGGCATCTGGTAGGCCCACCTGCGCATCACGATCCGGCGACAACCGCAGGGGAAGTAGGAGGGCCCTCCCGTGACGACGCGGCTCCGTGGTTGCGCATTGTCCGCTCGTCCGTCAGTCGCAGAGTTGCGCAACGAACATTCGAGGCCGTTGCGCACCGGTCCTGTTGCATCGGGTGCGCGGAAGGCCGACTGCATCTTCGGCACTTGCGCAGTAGTCCGTTCCCGGTGTGCCCGCTTGGGTTGCGCAGTCGCCTGCGTGCGGCGTCCATCGCGGCCGGCTCTCCCCCACGGGGCTCTGGGCGACCACGTCTGCGTGAGGACTGGTGGGGGCTGTGGTGGGGCCCCACCACAGCCCCCACCAGTGTTTGTGGCGCGTTCGTGATCGTGGTGGGGGCTTGACGGTCGGCAGATCGGTGTGGGGTGGCCGCTTGTCTCAGGTCGGCAGCACATCGGTTCTGACCTGGGAGTGTTCAAGATGCCATCAACGAGCCAGCCACGCGGCGGGCCGGGCCCGTCGTCGTCCGCGGCAGGCATGTCGCTGCGTCGCATGCACCGAACCGTCCGCGTCGGCCGGACGGCAGTGTGGGCGGCTGTCGCCAGTGGTCCGGTCGCCCTCGCCATCGCCCTGATGCCCGCGCCCGATGTGCTGCCGGCTTCCAAGCCCGTCCCGCAGGCGACTGCGCAAGCCGTGCAAGACCCGTCCGGCTACGCGGAACTGTTCGTGTCGTCGTGGCTGCGCAGCAATGCGCAGCAGGAGGAATCTGCGCAGTCCCGGCGTGCGCGTGCGCTGGCTCCGGACGTTGCGCTCCTCGAGCCGGCCGCCACTGCGCAACTGCGCCTGGAGGGGGTGCGGGCGGTGCGCAGTGTGGAGCACGGCCGCATGTGGGTGGTGACGGTGGCTGCGCAGTACACGAACGCAGATGTGCGCTACCTGGCGGTGGAGGTCAGCTCCGGTGCTGGAGGTGGGGCATTCACGGTTTCTGGTTCCCCGGCCGTGGTGGCCGGTCCGGCAGCCGGAGTGGCTTCGCAGTCCCGCTTCCGCATCGGTGTTCCGTCCGGTCCGTTGGCGTCGACCGCGGCTGAGTTCCTGCGGGCGTACCTGACGGGGGCCGGGGCGGTCGAGCGCTATCTCGCGCCGGGGACATCTCTGAGAGGTCTTGGGACGGGTGCCTTCACCTCCGTCGAGGTGCAGGAGGTCATGGCTGCGGACGAGGCAGCTGCGGCCGCGAAGGTGCCCTCTGACCGGACCCGGGTCCGCATTGAGGTGTCGGTAGTCGCGCGTGCCGAGGACGGCGGAAGGTGGCCGCTCGCCTACGCGATGACGTTGGCGGCGCGCGACGGCCGATGGGAGATCGCGTCCCTGGACTCGGGTGCCGGCTCCACGGCGGGGGGTGCCCGATGAAGACAGGACACTCGCTGCTGATGGCCGGGGCCCTGAGGGACTTGGGGAACTCCTGGATCGACATGCTGCAGAACTGGGTGACGCGAGGCCTTCCGGTGGTGCTGCTGACGATCGTGGTCGTGTACGCGCTGCAGCGGTTCTCGCTGAAAGCAGCGATCGGGGCGCTGCTGCTGATGGTGATCGCGCTGGGCATCTACATGGCCCGCAACACGTTGGCGGGGATGGTCCAGGACGAGGTCGACAATCCGAAGTCGGCGCCGCCCGTGGTGGTGCAGCCCTGGTCTGGTGGCGGCTCGGTTGCGCCGTCGGTTTCCGGGGGCGCGCTGTGAGGGCTGTCGCGGAGACGGAGCGGGTGAGCCGGTTCTACACGACGGCTCGTCGCCATCCCTGGGTGTTGGGCAAGGTCGGCGACTTCAAGCTGCTGCTCGGTCCGTACACGCCCGCGCAGATCGTCGTCGGGGCTGCGGGCGCGGTGCTGCTGGGAGCAACAACGTCCTGGTGGATGTGGATGGGACCGCTGCCGCTCATCGCGTGGGTGGCAGCGATCTGGCTGGTGCGCAGTCCCCGGATTGCCGGGCGGGCGCCGTTCCCGGCTGCCGTGGGTTGGCTGTCTCTTGCGGCGCAGCCCGCGTCGGGGCGGCTGAACGGCCGGGCGGCCCGGGACGCCCGCCCCACTCCCCTGCACGGCGGGTTCGGCATCGAGGTTCTCGAGCCTCCCGTACCCGGTGCTGCCCCCACGGTCTCCCGCGTGAGCGGGGAGCGCCGCCTGCGTGCGTCGCGGCAGGCGTCGCGTCCGGTGCCGGTGGCAGTGGGGCGCCGGCCGGCGCGCACGGCTGTGGAGCGGCTGTTGGTCCAGGCGGCCCGTCATGAGGGGGGATCACTGTGAGGGTGCCGATCCGGCACATCGCCGGTCATCTGGTGTGGACGTCGCACGGGACGGTGTGGGCGCTCTACCGGCTGCATCCCGGCCCGGGCGGGGAGGGCCGGCACACCGAGTCGGTGCAGGGTGCCTACCTTCCGGCACAGGTACGAGAGGAACTCATAGCGCAGGCCGCGCACTTGGTGCGGTCCTTGTCGCTGGCCGGCTCACCGCGCCTGTACGGGTTGTGCGCGCAGGTCGATGCTGGCGAGGTCGCCCTGAAGATGCTGGAGGGCGCGAACCCGTCCGCGGCTCCGGCGTCGTCGGGTCTGCACCCCTGGGCGGAAGTAGCGGATGCTGCTCTCGATCTGCTGGGCGACCAGGAGATGCATACCCGGACGTTGTGGCTGGCGGTCCCGTTGGCTGCCGAGCGGGGCAGCATGCAGGTGTCCGCCGCCGCCGGCGCGTTGTGGGCCGAGTTGTCCGCGTCGCTAGGCGTGAAGCCTTCCACGGTGACCCGCCGTGACGTGTCCGCCTACCAGCAACTGGCGGCGCAGGTCGAACAGCAGCTGACGGGGTCGGTGGCGTTCAGGCCTGCGACGCCTGCGGAAGTCGTATGGATGGTGCAGCACGCGCTGTGCCGGGGGCTCGATGAGCCGCTGCTGTCTCAGGCCACGGCCAGCGGCCTGTACGGCGGGCAGGTGCGGGGCGAGTTCCTGCAGTCCCCCAGCTACGCGGATCTCGGTCAGGTGCGGTTGCTGGAGGGCGGCACTGACGGGCAGCCGCCGGGCCTCGAGGAGGATCGGGTCGACGAGGACGTGGTCAAGGGCGGTCGTCGTTCGCGCGATGCGCGGGTGAGGGGCCCGTGGTGGCGGCGCGGTGACAGCTCGCCGCTGGTGCGGCGCTGGCTGCAGGTGGAGACCGAGCAGGGGGTTGGCTACCAGGCGCATCTGGCGCTGGCGGAGTGCCCTCCGGCGGTGAGTATGGAGTCCGCCGATCTGTTCGCGCAGTTGGAGTCGCTGGAGTTCCCGGTGGACTTCTGTGTCGACCTGACGATCGTTCCTGCGGACAAGGCGCGGCGTCAGGTGCAGCGCAAGAAGACCGAGCTGGTCGACCAGTCGGACCAGTACGAGGCGCGGCCCACCGGTATGCCGGCGTCGTTGCTCAGCGCCGCCCGTGACCTGGGTGATCTGGATGCGCGTCTGGCCCGCACCAGTGTCGAGGTGGAGGTCCAGTCCGTGACGACGCTGACGGTGTGGGGGCCCGATCCTGCGGTGTGTGACGGCCGGGCGAGGGCGCTGGCCTCGGTACTGGCGATGGCCGACTACCGTGCGGTTCGCCCCGCGGGGATGCAGGAGGCCTTGTTCACGCTCGGTCTGCCGGCCGCGCCGCGGCCGCCTGTCGTGCGTGAGTTTGTCCAGCACCAGGTGTCGGAGGACTGGGCGATGCTGGCGCCGCTGACCCTGAGCGTGTGCGGTGACCCGGACGGAATGCTGCTGGGCGTCGACCTGGACTGCGGCACGACCCGGCCGGTCCTGTTGAACATCGCTGACGCGCCGAAGGCCGATGCCTCGGCGTCGCTCGCCGTCGTGGCTGACCCGGGCGCCGGCAAGAGCGTGATGCAGAAGCTGGTGACGCAGGCCGTCGTCGACCGCGGTGGTCGGGCGATCTGTATCGACCGGACACCCCTGCGGGAGTGGGCGACCTTCGCCCGCAGCGCGGCGCCGGGCCGCTGCCAGGTCATCGACGCGGCGGCTGCGGGCCTGTCCATCGATCCGCTGCGGATGTTCCCCGGGCGGGCGCAGGGCACGCACTACGCGCTCAGCTACCTCACGCTGCAGCTGGGCATCGGGCCGATGACCGTGGCCGGCGGAATGCTGCACCGGGCGGTGGAGCTGGCCGCGGTAAGCCCCCGCCCGTCCATGCAGCAGGTCATCCGCGAGCTGGAGGCGATGGCGGCCACGGCAGAGGGCCCGCGCGGGGATGCCGCGGCCACACTCGTGGATCTGCTGCGGATCGTCGCGTCGACTCCGCTGGCCGCGATGGTCTTCGATCCGGACCTTGCGCCGGTACGGCTGGGCAACGACGCCCGGGCCGATCTGATCGTCATCACGACCGCGGGCCTCACCCTGCCGCCGCGGGAGGCGCTGGCCAATCCGGAAGTGTTGAAGCAGCAGCCGTTGGAGGCCCTGATCGGCCGGGCGGTCCTCTATCTGATCGCAGCGATCTCCCGGCAGACGGCCTTTGAGGATGTGTCCCGGTTCTGCGCCATCGCCATGGATGAGCTGTGGTGGCTCTCCAGCTCCTCGGAGGGCGAAGCTCTGATCAGCGAGGTGCTGCACGACGGTCGCAAGCACTTCGCCGGTCTCATCGCCGGAGCCCAGGACGCCCTCGAACTGGGCAAGGACCGGGGCCTGTTCGCCTACCGCGTGTGCGGGCGCACCAGTGACCGCGAGCGGGCCCGGCGGGCGCTGGAGTTCGTGGGGCAGCCCGCCAGCGAGGAGATGCTGCGTCTGGTGACAACGGGGCTCTCCCCCGTCGGGCACCGGGGCCGGGAGGGCGAGATGCTGCTGACCGCGCCCCGGATGAACACCTCCCGCGTGAAGGTCCTCATTCCCGGCGTGCAGCGGCTGGCCGCCGGGGTGACGACGACTCCCGGGGAGCGGCCGCAAGACACGTCCTTGGTGGCCGGCCGGGATACGGCGGGTGCCTTGTGAGGCGGCGTCGCGGGTTGTGGGTGTGGGCGGTGTGCGGGTTCGTCCTGGTCGCCGCTCTGATGGCGGGGAGCTGGCTGCAGCCGGCACGGTCCCAGGCATCGTGCGACTGGGTTGCTGGGCCTGCGCACGACTACTGCACCCGCTCCGATGACGAGGTGCAGCCCGGCCAGCAGC
Organism: Streptomyces sp. NPDC127038; assembly: GCF_042725875.1. Taxonomy (NCBI): domain Bacteria; kingdom Bacillati; phylum Actinomycetota; class Actinomycetes; order Kitasatosporales; family Streptomycetaceae; genus Streptomyces; species Streptomyces sp. NPDC127038. The sequence goes on from NZ_JBHXDQ010000010.1 coordinate 37,461, forward strand.
GGGAGCCGTTCACCGCTGGTCAGACCTGGACGCTCACCGGGACGGCGGCCGCCCTGACCGGCCTGCTGGTGGCTCGGTCCGTGCGCGCAGGCCGCACCAGGGGACGGGAGCGTGGCCAGTGATGCGCAGGCTGGATCGCGGGACGCTGCGGACGGCGGGATTCGCCGTCGTCGTGGCCGGTGTGTTCCTTCTCGTCAACGCTCAAGTCGCCTACGCCGCAGACGGCGGGGAGGGCCTGCTCTCTCCGCTGAACGTGGACAGTTCCGAGGGCGCTCCCATCGACGGCTACGAGCTGTCAGCGCAGGGCGGCTCGGTCTTCGCGCTGAAGTCGAATGCGTACGCGTTCATCATGAGCGGCCTGTTCACGCTGGTGCGCCTGGTGGTCGGCCTCGCCTGCTGGGCGATCGAGTTCGCGTTCCGGTTTCCGCTGATCAAGCTGCTCGCCGATCCGGCACAGAAGGCAGCGGACTCCTACAACCACACGGTGGTGGACACCCTGGGGCTCAAGGGCCTCCTCCTTGCGTGGGCGTTCGCCTTCGGGCTGGTGCTGTTCGTGCGGGGCAAGGTCAGCAAGGGCCTCGGAGAGATCATGCTGACGCTGGTGATCGCCGCGTTCGCCGCGAGCGTGTTCGTACGCCCCGACTACCTGCTCGCCGAGCGCGGGCCTCTCGCACAGAGCGAGCAGGCAGCAGCGCAGGTCGCGCAGGCCACCGTCGATTCCCACAACTGGGGCGGCAAGATCAGTTCTGCTGGTCCGTGCGCCGGCCTGGCGGGCAACGCGGAACTTCAGTGCCTTCAGCGCGACGACGACGCGCCGCTGTCGTCGACCGAGGTGGCCCGCCCCATCCAGGACGCGCTCACCAACGCCCTGATCGTCAAGGGGTACATGCTGCTGGAGTACGGGCGAGTCCTCGACCCGGGCAAGGCGTCCGACCGGCAGGCCTACGCGGTCCACCTGAAGTGGGTGATCGGCGGCTACAAGCCCCACCCGGTCGCCAAGGACGAGACGGCCGTCAAGGCGTGCGCGCGGATCCGCGGCCCGGCCAGGCCGTACTGCGAGCGTTCCTTCCGCGATCAGGACGCGAAGGATCGCAAGCTGCCGGAACTGACGACGGGCGGGCAACTGCTGGACAGCTCGACACCCATCCTCGGCTCGGAGGACGCACAGTTCGCGGCGTTCCTCGAGGACATGAAGAAGGCCGGGCCCGTCGGCAAGGCGTGCGCCGACTATGCGGCCGAGCCCACGGGATGGCGGGCGTCCGGCGCGCTCATGCTGCTGATCGCGGCGCTGCTGATCTGCGCCATCCCCTTGTCGGCTTCCGTCGTCCTGCTGGGTACGCAGGCGGCCGACGCGGCGGCTGCCGCGGTGGGCGGAGTGACGCTGGTGTGGTCCATGCTTCCGGGGCCCAGCCGGCAGGCGGTCTGGAAGTGGCTGGCCCTGCTGGCCATGAGCATCGCCCTGATGTTCGTCACCTGCATTTTCCTGCCGTTCTACGGAATCGGCATCGATGCCGTGTTCACCGACGGGCCCCAGCTGCCGGCGGAGCGGCTCCTGGCCCTGGACATCCTCGGCATCGTCGGCGCGGCCGCCCACCGCCAGCTCCTGCGGTCCGTGACCACGTTCGGACAGCGTCTGGCCATCCGCATGCGGTACGCCAAGGTGGGCGGGACTCATCTCCCGGGCGACACTTCGGAATTCGGCGCCGCACTGGCCGTGCATTCGGCGGGCCTAGGCTCCGGCGGATCGATGTCCGGCGGCGGCTGGCTGGGCACCCGGCACCGGATCATGCAGTCCGTGTCGGGGCTGTCCGACGGTACGGGCATGCCCATCAACTCGGGGCGGATCCTCAGCGACGCCGGCGCGGAGGTCTCCCGCGGCCTTGCGCCCTTGGGCCTGGCCGTCGGCGGTGCCCGTCTCGCAGCACGTGGTGCGTGGGGACTGGTGGTGGGCAGGCGGCCCGAGGAAGCCGAGCTGGACCGCCTGCGCAAGCCCGTCGCCGACGCGGACGCACCGCCCGGGAGCCAGCCCGCAGGGGCCGGCGCGAACGGCCAGTTCGCCGGGCGCACGCCTCACCGAGGCGGGCCGTCCGACCGGTACCGCGACGCGGACGGTCAGATCGCGGACCGTGACAGCGGCGAGATCCTGCACGACCAGGCAACCGACCGGACGCTGCTGTCGACGCGGGCCCACAACCGTCTCGTGCGGCTGCGCGGGTACCGGATGCTGCACCGCTCGGGCCGGCTCGCCTACGGCGCCACGCTGGGTCTGCCCCGCACTCTTGGTTCGGCGCGTACCCGTTCCTCGCAATTCAACGAGGACGTGGCGCAGCAGCTGCGGGTGTGGGGCCACACCGCCCGGCAAGACCGGCGCGGATGGCGGCGTAGGCCGTGACCGGACAGGTACGCGTTCCCCGGCGGCGGCGTCTTCGGTGGCTGCTCGCGCTGCTGCTGCCCCTGGTCGTTGCAGGGTGCTGCGCCATCCCGCTGATCTCCACGATGGACGCGCTCAGTGCCGTCGCGGCGGCCAACAGCGCCGGAGTGGCCGGGACGGGTGAAGAGGCAGGCAGCGCCGCTGACATCCCCGGACGCATGCTGAAGGCTTACAAGAAGGCTTCCCGCAGCATCCGTGACCAGGTCCCCGGGTGTCAGGGGATGTCCTGGCCGGTGCTGGCCGGGATTGCCAAGGTGGAGTCGAACCACGCCGCCGGCCGGTCTATCGCTGCCAACGGGGACATCCGGCCCAAAATCTACGGGCCGCTGCTGGACGGGTCGGGCGTCGGCGGCAACACCGCGGCGTTCCCCGACACCGACGGCGGCAAATGGGACGGAACAGCCGCTGGTGAAAGGGCCGTTGGACCGTTTCAGTTCCTGCCTTCCACCTGGGAGGGAACCGGCCGCGACAACAACGGCGATGGCGTGCGGGACCCGCACAACGCCGACGATGCCGCGCTCGGCGCCGCGGTCTATCTGTGCGGGCACGGACGTGACCTGACCAAGCCCTCGCAGCTGCGCTCCGCGATCCTGCAGTACAACCACTCCGGAGCGTATGCCGATACCGTGCTGGGCTGGATCGGCCGCTACCGCAGTGCTGCCGCGCCGGTGACGGGAAAGCTGTCGGGCCAGGTGGGAACCGTCGTGAAGGCGGCGCTCGCCCAGCGCGGTGTTCCCTACTCGTGGGGCGGCGGCACCACGAAGGGCCCCAGCTTCGGGATCTGCTGCACACCGGCCGGCAAGTCGGGCGCCTCCGTCCGTGGGTTCGACTGCTCGGGCCTGACCTTGTACGCCTTCGCGAAGGCCGGGATCCGGCTTCCGCACAACGCGGACGCGCAGGCCTCATTCGGGCGGCGGATCCCGGCGAGTCAGGGCCCGGACGCCCTAACAGCCGGTGACCTCGTCTTCTTTGCGGACGCCTCGGGCGTGATCTACCACGTGGGCATCGCGCTGGGCAACGCAACGATGGTCAACGCCCCCCGCCCGGGAACCAGCGTCCGGACCGACCCGATCAACGACATGCCGGGATACGCGGGAGGGGCCCGCCTGCTATGAGAACGCGAACCCGATCCGGGCGGCCCTGGTGGATGCTGACCTGCGCCGCTGTGTGCACGGCGACGGCCTACTGGCTTCTGGCCATGCCCCAAACGCCGTCGCCAGCCCCATCGGCAGGGCGGCCGCAGGGCGCAGTGCACTCCCCCGGCCACGGTCAGCCCACGGTTCGGGTGTCGGCCGCACGGCCGGCTACCGCCACAGCTGGCCCGGGCACCGGGTCCACCCCGCCCGCCTCTGCTGCTGATGAAACCGGGGCCTCGCCCAGCGACTCCGCTCTGCAGGAGCACCTCGAGCGCTCCTGGCCCGCGGACCTTGCCCCGAGCACAGCTGGCCGGCTGGTGCGGGCCGGCGAAGCGGTGCTGCGCGCCGACGCCACCGGAGTCGGCCGAAGCCACTGGCCGACGGTCTTCGGTTCCGGTCCGAAACCGGCTGCGGCCCCGTTCAGCCGGCTCCACGTCCAGGCCGCCATCGCGCGCCGCGACGGAAGCAGCCGGCAAGCCGTCGTCCACCTGATCTGGGCGGCCGCGGACCTGGGGGGCAGCTACGCCGCCGGGCGGGTCACCGACATCTACTTCACGCGCGTTTCCACGAAAGGAGGACCGGCATGGACACCATTGCCGCTGACCTGACCCCGCTCGCGGCGCAGCAGCTGTCCGGATGGATTTCGGTACCGGTCACCGCGGTCTTGTGGCTGGCCTTCCACTGGTACTGGCTCGTGCTCGCCCTGCTTGCGGCCGCCGGGGCGACCGAATGGGTGGTACGACTGCAGGCCGCGAAGGCCTCCCGCCAGCGGATGGCTCTGGAGTTCGTCCCCGCCTCGCACTTCGACCCGGATCACGAGGAGATCTTCCGACGCGGGGTGGAACTGACCCGGGCTTCAACGTCCCTTCCCTGGTGGGCGCCGCGCCGCAGCAAGGCCGTGCGGATCCGGCTGTACGCGGATGGCACCAGGCCGCTCGTGTACCGCGTCGAAGGTCCGGCGGGCGCCGAACGGCTTTTGACCACGACGCCGTTCGGGCCGCATGTGCGGACCGTGAAGGGGGCGCCGTTGCGGCCTTCCGTTCACGATCACGAGGTGCGGGCCGAATTCGTGCTGCGGGGCAACCCGGTGGCCACGCTGCGGAGCGTTCCGCTGGTGCCCGACCCTCTGCAGCCGCTGATCGACGCCGTCGCGGACGTCAGAGCGGACCTCGGTGATCTCGCGGAGGTGTGCATCGACCTGCAGCGGGCCCCGAAGTGGGCTTTGCGTGCCCGTCGTTTCCAGGTGGTGCAGCGTGCCCGGCGGGACGAGGAGCGGGAGACTGCCCGGACCTGGCGGCTGATGCACCGCAACAGTCTGCGCTGGGGGGATTCCATGCTCGGAGAGCTGGAACACCTGACGACGCGGGGCGGTTCGGCGCGGGGCCGGGAGACGGGGCGTGTCCTGGCGCCTCCCGCTCCAGAGCGCATCGACCGTGACAAAGTGCTGGGCAAGCTCGCCGAGGACGACCACCTGGTGCGGGTACAGATCCTGGTGCGCTGCGCCTCGGATGTCGAAGGACGGGCTTACGCGCGGCTGTCGCGGATCCAGGCGGGCTTCGATGTGTTCGGTGGTTCGGCGCGGTGGGTGATGCGCGGCCTGCGGATCGGGCCATGGCGTCTGGGGGCCGACCGGTGGCCTCACCGCCGTCACTTCGACTCCCGGTGGGACAGCGGCCAATGCCGGCCACCCGGCACCAACTGGCTCCGCCTCGATGAGTTGCTGGGCCTGCTCAAGCCGCCGACCAAGCACAGCCGCCTGCCACTGCTGCCCGTCCAACTCCCCTCGTTCGAGCCGGGCGATCCTGCGCTGCTGCTGCAGGGCTGGTACCGCACGCCGGACGGCCAGCGCCGGCTGGTCGCCACCTACGCCGAGGAGACGCTCTTTGCTCTCTCCCTGGGCAAGGCGGGTGGTGGCAAGACGGAACTGGCCTTGGCGCAGGCTGTCGCCTACGCGCACGCCGGCGGCGGTCTGCTGTTCATCGACCCGCACCACGACTCGTGGAAGCGGGGTGCTCCCTATCTCGCGCACGACCGTGTGATGCAGCGGATCGCCCGGATCGATCTGCGGGGCCAGGGCGGGGGTGTCAGCTCCTGGAATCCGATCAGCATGCATCACGGTCGGGCGCGGCACGAGGTCGTCGAGGACGTCGTCGATGCCTTCGCTTCCGCGTTCGGCTGGGACGACAGCTCCGCTCCGCGGGCTTTGACCATCTTCACCGAGGCACTGACCGTGCTGACCACCGTCAACGCCACGGCCTGCCGCCTTCAGCGCTACGAGGACCAGGCCACGCTCTTTCATGTCCGGGCTCTGCTGACCGATGCTTCCTTCCGGGCCGAGGCGCTGGCCGCGGTCGAGGATGAGCTGGACAGCGAGTCCCTGGCTTGGTGGCAGAGCGTCGCACCGACGCTGCCGCCGGATGCGTTCGCTGTGCTCCTCAATCCGCTCGGCCGGCTGGCCGCCAATCCTGTGACCCGCGCCTTCTTCGGGCAGGGCCGCGGCGTCTATGACATCCGCTCGGCCATGGACAACCGTATGGTCGTGTGGATCTGCACTGCCGGCAGCGGGCCCACCGACCGGCTGGTGGTCGCGCTCCTGGCGCGGGACCTGCTGCGCGCGGGACGCTCCCGCGTCGATATCCCGGAAGCCGAACGGGTGCCGTTCCGTGGCTACCTCGACGAAATGATCACGCTGGCGGGGTCGGCATCGGGGTCTTTGGCCAGCATGTTCGAGGACTTTCGCAAGTTCCGGGTGCGTCTGCACGGCATGACACAACTGCTGAGCCGGCTGCCGCATGCCGTGCAGCACTCCCTGGTCCAGAACGCCTCCGCGCTCGCCACAACGCGCGGTGCCCGCTCCGCTGTTGCCCCCATCACGGACGAGTGGGGTGACTACCCGACACCGACCCATGTGGCTGCGCTGCCCCAGTACCACCACTACGCCACCTTCACGGTGCGCGGGCAGCGGATCGGCCCGGTACTGATCGAGGGCCCTCATCTGGACGAGGTCCTCGGCGATCTTGCACGGCCAAACAAGGTGGCTGCGCTGGAGGCGGCCGCCGACGCACACGCTCACGTGCAGCCCGTCGAGCAGCTCACTGAGAAGGCGGGCAAGCAGCTGGAACGCGTCCGGGCTCTGCTGGCTGACCCGTCCCCCGCCTCAGCCACCACCACGTCATTGAGTCTCACCAAACCGAAGGACTACCAGTGACCGCCGTTTCGACCCGTGATGGGTCCTTCGTTCCCGCCGTCCGCGAAGCACTGCCTCAGCAGATCGTCGCCGCACTCGCCCAGCACCGGATGGCGACCACCGCTCAACTCGGAGCGCTGCTGCGGCCGAACGCCACCCGTCAGGCGGTGTCGAAGCCTGTGAACCGCCTGCGGCGCGAGGGCCTGGTCGACTTCGTCACCCTGCCCGACACGCAAAGCCGCGCCTGGTATCTCACCCCCGACGGGGCGCGTGTGTCCCGTGACTGGCCGCATCTGCGCGGCCGGCCGCCCTACCCGGTGACATCCGGGTCCGCGGCCTCCATGAAAACCGCGCACACGCTGACGGCGGTCCGGGCGCATCTGGCGTTCGCGGCAGACGCACGGCGCCGGGGCGATGAACACGACTACTTGGACTGGACGCCCGAGGTGTCCCATCCGCTGGGCGACAGCGAGCGGCTGATCGCCGACGCGTTGATGCACTACGTGCGCCACGGTCCGGACGGCCGGCGCACCAAGCTGAGGGCTCTGGTCGAGGTGGACCGCGCGACGAGCAGCAGCGAGCGCCTGGCCCGGAAGCTGATCGACTACGCGCGGCTGCACACCTACGCCCCCGTCGTCGGACGCCGGCCGGCGGCGGGGTTCGCAGGTCCATTGTGGCTGCGGGCCTACCCCGTCTTCCCGCGGATCCTGTTCGTTCTGACGGGCGCCGGTGCGGTGACGCTGGCCAACCGGATCGAGGACCTTCAGGCGATGGCTGCCGAGCATCCGTTGGTGGCCGCCTTCGCCCGGACGGTGCCTCTGGGGGCGGCTGTGCTGGAAGAGATGGAGGAGCGCGGTCCGGCGGCAGCGGTGTGGACGCCCTTGAACGGAAGGGGGGACCGAAGGCCATGGATCGACCTGTGACCTGCGCCACACAAATTTCGGGCGTCGCAAGTGCACAGATCACCTTGTCGACATAGAGGCTCTTCACCGTCCCGGTACGCCCCTGATTGCCCGGTTCAAGTCCCGTTTCCTCCTGGGCAGTTGGCTCGGTCCTGCGTAGCCTGCGAACTACGGAAGCACATCGCCGCAGGTGGGACCAGTCTGCGGCGAACAGGTGCCATCGGCGTCGTGCGACCGCATGCCAAGGAAGTACCGCTTACGTCGTTGGGGGAGACATCGTGGCATCACCAGCCCACCGAAGGGCACGTTTCATTGTTCGCTTCCGAAACCACGCCGCCACCGCCGGCCTAGGGGCGGCTGCGGCGCTCCTGGCCGCCGGATGCAGTGCGGGCGGCAGCGACGGGGCGCCCAAACCGTCACCGCCCGCAGCCTCCCACTCCGCCCCTTCCCCTCGATCGCCGTCGCCCGCCGATCCGCAGGCCAGGGAGAAGACCGCGATCCTGGCCGCCTACTCCAGCTACTGGCAGGAGCAGGTCAGCGCCTACAAGACCGGCACCGTGAAGGGCACCCGGCTCAAGACCTACGCCGTCGGAGAGGCCCTGGCCCGCGTCGAGAGCGACCTGGCCTCCATGAAGACCAAGGGCGTCACCGCCAACGGCCGTCCTCGCCACGACGTTCGGGTGACAGCGCTGGCCACGGACAAGAAGGTGCCGAGCGCGACCTTGTCGGACTGCCTCGACATCTCCCCGTGGAAGTGGACCTACCGCAAGACCGGCGCGGCTGTCCCCTCGCCGAAGACGCAGCTCACCCAGTACCGGACGATCGTGAAGGCCGAGAAGTGGGGGAACCAGTGGATGATCCTCAGCGCAACGCCGCAGGCCGTCAAGTGCACTCGCGGCTGACGGGCCGGCTCGTCTCCTTGGCCGCCTGCACCGTGGTGGCCGCGGCCGGCCTCAGCGGCCAGGCCCTGGCGCAGCCCCCCGACGGCGGCGGACTGTGCACATCTCAGCCCGGAAGCTGGGTGGCGGTGTGCGCCGACGACAAGGCCTCCCAGAACGGGACGCCCGCGGACAGCACCACGTCGAAACCGGGCGGCAAGGGGCGCACGGCGGTGCCGGGCCCGTGCGTCGTGGAGAAGATGTCTCCGCAGCCCGCGGCCGGCAGCTCGCTGTGGGAGGGACACGATCCCGGCGACGGCGCCGTCTACACCCGCATCTGCCCCCTCGGGATCGCCGGCGCCCAGGCCGCCAACGGCATCGCGCTGCCGGCCTTCGAGACGTTCTGGTCGGCGACCGAGCCCGCCGCGGCCGTCGACCCGCGGGTCCTGGCGCAGGAGGCCGTGGACAAGATGCTCCTCGCGGGGCCGGACATCGACATCAACCCGCGCCCGGGCGGGCGGGGCCTGATCGGGATGCCCGTATGGATGGCCGCGGACCGGTCGGCGACCACGTGGGGGCCCAACACCGCCAGCGCGTCGGCAGGCGCCGTCACGGTGAGCGCCACCGCGGTGGTCTCCAAGGTGGTGTGGGCCATGGGCGACGGGACGTCGGTGACCTGCCACGGGCCGGGCTCCGTCTACAAGGCGTCGTACGGGCTGCGGAAGTCCCCCACCTGCGGCCACGTCTACACCCGGCCCTCCAGCACCCAGCAGCACGGAACCTACCGGGTCACCGCGACGGCAACGTGGGTCATCAACTGGCAGGTCGTGGGCGGCGGCGAGAGCGGGCAGCTCACCGAGGTCCGTGACTCTGCCGTGGCACTGACGATCGCCCAGTCCCAGGCCGTCAACTCCTGACCTGGCGCTTCGACTCGAAAGGAACCGACCCGTCGCATGGACACCCAGACGTCATTCGCGCCGCATCCCGACGCCCGGCGCCAGCCCGAGCTGTCGGCCAGCGCCGGCACCACGAAGGCTCCGGGCCGGCGCCGGTCCGTGACCGTGCTGCTGGTCCTGGTCACGCTGATCGGTGCCCTCGGCGGCGCTGTCGTCGTGACGCGCGCCGGTGACCGCATCGACGTCCTGGCCATCTCCCGTGACGTACCGGCCGGTCATCGGCTGACCGCACAGGATCTGACGACAGCAACGTTCGCCAAGGATCCGGGCCTGTCCCCCATCCCCGCGTCCCGGCGTGCGACGGTCATCGGGCAGCGGGCCGTGGTGGACCTGCGCCGTGGCGGGCTTCTGTCTTCGGCCCAACTCGCCCCGGGCCATGCCCTGGGCGATGCACAGCAGGTCGTCGGGGTGGAGGTCAAGCGCGGCAACGCGCCGCGCGACGAGCTGCGGGCCGGCGACAAGGTGGCCGCCGTCGTCCTGCCCGCTCCGGGTGGAGCGGCGGGATCGGATGACGCAGGCTCTGCCCAGAGCGGCAAGGATGCGGCGCCGGTCACCATTGAGGCGACGGTGAAGTCCGTGGGCACGCCGGACTCCACGGGTGCGCTGGTCGTCAACCTGGTCGTCGTGCCCGGTGACGGAGCGCTCCTGGCGACGAAGGCGGCGGCCAAGCAGATCGCGCTCGTGCGTGAGCCCCGCGAGGGAGCCTGACATGGCACTGATCGCTCTCGTTTCGGCGAAGTCCGACGGTGTCACCACCGCGGTGTCCGCTCTCGCTCTGGCGGGCCGGCGGCCCGTGCTGCTGGCCGAACTCGACATGGCCGGCGGAAGCCTGCGCCATGGCCTGCTCTGCCACAATCCGCGCGGGCCGCACCGCGAGCTCCTCGATGGCCGCATCGGCGTGCACCGGCTGCCGCTGGCCGACTGGGAACGCGCAGGAGGTGACGGGGACTTCACCCCTCAGGTCGCGGAGCACCTGTGGCCGCTGGACGCCAGTGACTACCGGGTGGCGCTGCCGGGGCTGACCGATCCACGGCAGGCGCCGTCGCTGACGGGGATCTGGCCGACTCTGCTGAATGTCCTGCAGCTCACGGACCAGCAGTTGCGGTGGGACGTGCTCGTCGACGGCGGCCGTCTCGCCTGGGACCGCGGGCATCTGCATCCGGTGCTCACCCCTGCTCCGGTCCTTCGGGAAGCGGATCTGGTGCTGTTGGTGGTCCGGGCCAGTGAGGCTGCACAGGCGCTGGCCTACCCCGCTGTTCAGGCACTGCAGGCCGAACTGGCCGGCGCCGGTCGGGGATGCCAGTCGCTGGGCGTGCTCCTGGTCGGTGACGGCTATCGCAACGAGGAGGTCGGGCACGCCCTGGGGGCTCCGGTGCTCGCCAGCCTGCCGTGGGATGCGGCCGCGGCGGCATATCTGGCGTCCGGTGGGCCCATGCCGCGGGGTGTGAGCCGGTCGCGGCTGATGCGCGCGGCCCGCGATGCCATGGGCCCGCTGCGCGAAGTCGCCGACCGCAGGCGGCTGATGCTGCAGATCAACAGCGCCGTCCCGGCCACGCCCGGGATCGCCAGCATGGTGCAGCAGCTCGCCGCGCGTGGGGGCCGCCATGACTGAGACCGGGCCCGTCAACGCAACGGCAGGCCCGCCCGGCGCGACCCGGCTCGGTGGCCTGCTGGCAGAACACACCCACCCGACCCAGCTCGCACAGCCCACAGCTCACCGGCCCGGCAGTCCCAACGCCGCGGCCCCCACCACGGCTGGTGGCCCCGGCAAGCCGGCGGGTCCCGGCGACCTCACCGTCGCGGCGTCGCTGCCCGGCGTGCTCCCGGTGCCGTGGGATTCCATCACCTCGCTTCGCCAGCAGGTCGCGTCCGACATCGACACGCTGCGCAGGGACCGGCGGGCTGCGGGAACGCCGTTGGAGGAGAAGGACCTGGAGGAGGCCGTCCGGGGCCGGGTGCGGGCACGCGCCGCCGAGTGGGCGCAGCAATGGGCGCTTGAGCACCCGCCGTTGGCGGCCGGTGAGCTGGAGCGGGTGCGGGTCGAGGTCTTCAATCTGATGTTCCTGGCCGGCGCCGTGCAGCGGGTCCTGGACCGGCCGGGTGTCGAGGACGTCCTGATCGACGGCGCGTGGATGTACATCGACTCGCACAGCAGGCCCCGCGAGCGGGTGCGTTCCCCGTTCTCGACGCAGGCGCAGGCGGTGGAGTGGGTCAATCAGATGGCCGCGGCTTCCGGGCACGGGGAGCGGCAGCTGTCGTACGCGACGGCCCGGGTCGAGTTCGATCTCCCGGACGGGTCGCGGGTGGCGGCGACGCTGCTCACCGAGGACGTGGTGATCGCGATCCGCCGGCATGTCCTCGAGCGGGCGGGGCTCGCGGAACTGGTCCGCTGGGGTGCGGTCGACTCGGTCCTCGCGGCGTTCTTGTCGTCGGCGGTCAAGGCCGGACTGTCCATGATCATTGCTGGTGACATGGCCAGCGGGAAGACGACGCTGATGCGGGCCCTGGGACGGGAAGTTCCTGCGAAGGAGCGACTCGCGACGCTGGAGAGCGAGCCCGAACTGCGCCTGAACCTCGACGATCCGGGTGCGCACGCACACGTCCTGGCCTTCCGGACCCGGGAGGGCAACGGGGAGCGGGAGGCAAGTGGGCAGGTCACCCTGGCCGACCTGGTGCCGGTGTCGCTGCGTTACAAGGCGACGCGCGTCATGGTCGGTGAGGTCCGCGGCGAGGAGGCCGTCGCCATGCTGGAGGCGATGATCGCGGGCGGCGCGGGCTCCATGTGCACCCTGCACGCCAAGGACCCCGAGTCCGTCGTTGACCGCCTGATGGTGCCGCTCGCGCGGGCCGGCCTCAGTGACCAGGCCGCCTACCGGCTGATCGCGGCCGCCGTCGACCTGATCGTGTACGTGGACCGCATCGACGAGACCGATCAGGGCGGGCAGGAGCACCGGTTCGTGTCCCATGTGTGGGAGACCGCCGGGCGCGGCGAGGGCGGCGGCGTGGCCCTGTCACCAGTCTTCGGGCCGCGCGAGGACGCCGGGGAGGAGCGGGCGGTGCCCACCCGTACGCCGATGTCGGAACGCCGGATGCGCAAGCTGGAACGCAAGGGCTTCCACCGCGGGTGGATGGCCCAGTACCCGGACGGGCAGTGGCAGCCGATGCGCCGGACGGGAGGTGCGGCGTGAGCCTGTCCTACCTGTCGTTTCTGGGCATGGGCGCCGGTGCCGCGTGCGCCTTCGGCGGTGCGGGCCTGATCGCTGTCGCGCGCGGCTGGCAGCCGGCCGCGAGCCGCTCTCGCGGTGCTGGTCTGCGCGGCCGGGCCGCCCGGGCGGTGGCGGAGCTCCCGTCGGGATGGCGGGACAACTACCGGCTGCTCCTGGCGGCCGCAGGCGTGGCCGGGGCCGTAACGTGGGCGGTGACCGGGTGGCCGGTGCACGGCCTGCTGGCGGCCGCCATCGTGGCCGGACTGCCGTTCATCCTTCACCCAGGAGGCTCCGGCCGGGCGGAGATTGCCCGCCTCGAGGCCCTGGCGGAGTGGCTCCAGCAGCTGGCGAGCGTGCGTGCGGGAGGCAAGCCGCTCGAAGCCACGATCATCGCCCTGGACACCGTCCCGGCACTGCTGCGACGCGAGGTCGGATCGCTGGCGGGCCGACTGTCATCAGGTGTGCCGGCCCGCAGCGCCTACCGGGCGCTCGCCGACGACCTGGGGGACCGGGTCGGTGACGACATCGCCCAGCTGTTCATGGACCACGTCACCAGCCGCGGCCCAGGCCTTGCCCGCGCCTTAGCCGCTCAGGCGACGCTGGTCGCCCGGCAGGCCGCCGATCTGCGGGACATCGACGCCGAGCGGGCCAAGGCACGGTCCGAGGCCCGCCGGGTCAGCCTGTTCGCGATCGCCGTGGTGGGCGCGATCCTCCTCAACGGCAGCTACGCGGCACCGTTCGCGACGCCGCTCGGTCAGCTCGGACTGGTGGCTTTGGCCGCCCTGTTCGTGCTGGCACTGGTGTGGCTGCGGCGGATGGCGGAGATGGACGCCGAGCCGCGAACGCTGCTGCCGGCCGACCAGCGGCGCGGGTCAAACGGGCGTGAGGGGGCGGTGGGATGAGTCTGTCCGTTGCGGGCATGGTGTTCGGCGCGGTGACGACGGGCGGCGCCGTACTGGCCGTGCGCAGTGCGCTGCCGCGCCGTACCCCGCTGGCAGAGGTCCTGCGGCGCACCCACTCCCCCACAGTGCAGCCGGCTCCCGCGCCGGCCTCAGCCGGTGGGCGGGGGCCGGCGGTCTGGGCGGACCGTCTGGGGGCCCGGCTCATGGAGACGAGCGCGTTCGCGGCCCGGCTTCCCGCCCGGGATCTGGCACTGCTGGAGATGGCGCCGGCCTCGCTGCTGGGCCGGTGCGCCCTGTACGGGCTGGCCGGCCTGCTGATTCCCCAGTGGATCGTGTTCCTTCTCAGGCTCGGCGCCATCACGCTGCCGTTTGCCGTGCCGGTGGCGGCCGGTGTGGGATGCACCCTGTTCATGGTGTTCAAGGCGCTGGACGACGTGCGGTCCAAGGCCCGGCTGCGGCGCCGGGAGTACCGCTACTACACCGCTTCTCTGCTGGAGCGGGTGGCGCTGGCACGCAGCTCGGACGCCGGGGCTGCGGAAGCACTGGCCCGGGCGGTGGAGTCCGGCGACGGGGCCGCGGCCGTCCGTATCCGGGACGCCGTGGAACACGCACGACTGGCCGGCATCAGTCCCTGGGATGCGCTCGGCCGGCTCGCCGCCGAGCTCGATGTGCCCGAACTGGCCCGCCCGGCCGCCTCCCTCGCCCTGGCCGGAGAGGAACAGGCAGCCGTCTACGACCAGTTGGAGGCCCAGGCCGCCGTCGTGCGCCGCGGGCTGCTCGCCGACCGCAAGGAAGCAGCGAACGAGGCCACAGAGGCGATGCACGTCCCAGCCCTGGCGATCGTGTTCCTCATGGCCGCGTTCCTCATCGCTCCCGCTCTTGTCCGCATCACCACGTTCTGACCGCCCCACACCCCGTACCGCTACCGGACCTGCCCGTCCCGGACCGGTGATCCCAGGAGGAGTTCATGAAGAGTCTTGCCCTCATCCGAGTTGCCCAGCTCCGGCGGGCCCTGGACCGCTACCGCCTGCTGGTCCTCTCACAGGCCGGGGACCGGGGCGCGTCCGCGATGGAGTGGGCCCTGATCATGGTGGCCGGCGGAACGCTGGTGGGCATCGTCGCCGCGGCCGCCAACACCACTGTCGGGGAGAAGGCTCTCCAGATCATCGGGTTCTGACCATGCGGCGGCCTTGGTGCTTTCGTGTGCCCGAACGGTGGCGGGAGGACCGCGGCGCCACGGCCCTGGACTTCTCCCTGGCCGTGCCGCTGGCGTTCCTGCTGCTGTTCACCATCATCCAGGGCGGCCTGTATTTCCACGGCCGGTCCGTCGCCCATCACGCAGCCCAGCAGGCCGTCGACGCCCAGCGTGCCTACGACGCCGCGGACGGAGCGGGCGCGGCAGCCGCCCACGACTACCTGGCCCGCATGGGCGGCTCCCTCAACGACCCCACGGTCCAGGTCGACGACAACGGGAACAACGTGCAGGTCCGTGTCGAGGGAACGGTCATCAACCTGGTGCCCGGCTGGAACGGACACGTCAGCCAGAGCGTGCGGGCCCCCGTCGAAAGGTTCCGCCCGTGAGAGGCCGCCGGACACTGCGAGATGACCACGGATCGGTTGCCCTGAGCACAGCCATCTTCTGGCCGGCCGGGCTGGCACTGCTCGGGCTGCTCATCGCGTGCGGGCGCATCGGCCTCGCCGAAGGCGCGACCGACGCAGCCGCCCGGGACGCCGCGCGAACCGCGTCCCTGTCCATGGACCCGGCGAGCGGGGAAGCGGACGCGCTGCGGGCCGCGCGGGACAGTCTGAGCAGCTCCGGAGTGCACTGCGCCGACGTCGACGTCACCGTTGCTGCTGGTGAACTCGCCGCACCCGTGGGCCAGAGCGCACGCGTCACCGTCACGGTCTCGTGCACCGCCCCGTTGAGCGATCTCCTGCTTCCCGGCGTGAGCGGAAGCAAGACCCTCTCGAGCACGAAAACGTCCGTGGTGGACACCTGGGCCAGCAGGAGCGGCTCATGAACACCGGAAGCCGGTGGCGGCGCAGACACGCGCAGGGCGGTGACCGCGGTGGCATGGAGGTGTTCTACGCCGGCGTGGTCCTCGTGGCTTTCCTGTTCATCGGTCTGGTCATCGATGGCGGACTTGCTCTGGATGCCCAGTCCGACGCCGACTACATCGCCCAGGAGGCTGCCCGGGCGGGTGCCCAGCAGATCGATCCGGCGCAGGCCATCACCGGCGAAGCCCTGGTCCTCGACCCAGACGCCGCCCGGCAGGCCGCCCTGGCTTTCCTCACCGAGGAGGGCCTGGACGGGGAGGCCGCCGTCGGCGGTGACGGGCAGACGCTGACGGTCACCGTCCACGACACCTATCACCCCTACTTCGCCACCCTGATCGGCGTCACTTCGATGCCCGTCACGGGACACGGCACCGCCACTCTGCTCCACCAGGCCGGAGGCTGAACCCATGCCCCACTCCCCCGCCCCCACCCCCCGCGCCGGCCTGCTGCACGCCGCGGCCCGCGCTCTGCTGGCCCTGGGCGCGTTGACCGTGCTCGTCGTGGGAGTGCCCGGCCTGCTCCTGGCGGTGGGTACGGTGCCCGCGCACTTGCCGTCCGTCGCCGGGGTTCGGCACGCCGTGCTGTCCCAGGACGACAGCGGCACCGGCCTGTTCACGACGATGACGCTGGCCGCGTGGGCGGCCTGGCTGTGGCTGACGTTCCCGATCCTCATCGAGGTCGCAGCCGTCCTGGCCCGGCGTACCACCCCTCGCCTGCCCGGCATGCTGACCGGGCAGCGCCTCGCCGGATACCTGATCGCCAGTGTGCTGATCGCGGCCCCTGCCGCAACAGCCGGCGCAGCCACGCTCACAGCGGCGCCGACAGCGACAGCCCCTCACGCTCCCGGCACTGCCCCGGTGGCCGGTGCACATTCCGATGCCCCGTCCGCGGCAGCCATCGACGAGGACCGGCCGGACGGTGTGCGGCCGGCACCCGCGGCCCCTGCGGCCGAGGCTGGCCAGTACACGGTGCCGGCCGGGGGGACGACGTGGTGGGAGCTCGCCGACGAAGTCCTCGGCGACGGAGCCCGCTACCAGGAACTGCGCAGCCTCAACCCGCAGATCCCAAACGGCCTGTCGCTGCTGCCCGCCGGCACCACCGTGCACGTCCCGGCGGCCCCCGCCTCCACCGTCCAACAGGAGAGCGGGATGGAACCTGCCGCGTACACCCAGCCGACGGCCACGAGCACGACGGAGAAGGAGACCGGCGTGGAGGAAGGGCAGGGCACCGGCACCTACACGGTGCGCCCGGGCGACAGTCTGTCCGCGATCGCCCAACACCGGCTCGGCAACGCCGCCCAGTGGCCGCAGCTGTATGCCGCGAGCAAGGGCCGGTCACAGCCGCACGGCCTGCCCCGGATCACTGACCCGGACGTGATCTACCCCGGCCAGACCGTCGCCCTGCCGCACACCACGGCTCCTCAACCGACCTCACCCCACACGAACGAGAACCGGCACGGCCCCGCGCACAAGACGCCCCACGCGCCCGGGCCGTCAAGTCAGGCCTCCGGCTCCCCCGACAAGCCGGAAGACCGCCACCACACCGGTACAGAAGCCGACCCTGCCCCCTCGGCTTCCTCACCGCAGACAGCACCAAGAGCCCGAGACTCCGGCCCCTCCACAGCATCCCCGGACGTTGCCCCTTCAGCCAGCAGTTCGGCCCCCGACGCCACAGAGCCGGCAGGAGCTTCGAGCCGCACAACCGAACTGCGGACCACACTCGGGGCGTTCGCTCTGCTGGCCGCCGCCGTCACCGGCGCGCTCGGCACCCGCCGTCTGCTGCAGCGCCGCCGGCGCAGGGTCGGAGAGACGATCGCGATCGCAGAAGAACCCTCGCCCGCAGCAGCACAGCTGACAGAGCTGGCCGATCCGCCTCTGTCACCGCGCTTCGATCGCGCGCTTCGTACGCTGGCCCGCGACGCCGAAGCATGCGAGCAGCCGCTGCCAGGCCTGCGGGTCGCCCGCCTGAGCCAGAAGTCCCTGTCGGTCCTGCCCGTCGACGAGGCCGCCACCCCCCTGTCCCCGTTCACCGCTGGTGCGGACGGCTGGTGGCTTCTGCCCGATGACGCCCAGCTCCTCACCGCAGACCAGGCGGCCGAGACCCCCGCACCGTATCCGGCGTTCGTGACCATCGGCGCCGACGAGACGACAGGCGACCTAATCCTCCTCAACGTGGCGGCGGACCGCGTCCTGCTCCTGGACGGGTCTGACGACGATCTGCGGCAGGTCTGCAGGTCCCTGGTCCTGGAGCTGGGGATGAGTGAGTGGGCGGATCGACTGGAGATCGTCACCGTCGGGTTCGGTGAAGAGCTCACCCACCTGCTGCCCACCATGCGCATCGGCCACAAACGGCAGGCCGCGCACGCCCTGCGGGACATGGCCGACTGGCTCCTCGCCTGCGTCCAGCTTCCCGATGACGCCCATCAGCCGTACCTCCTGGTCTGCGCCTCATCCCTCGATTCCGAGGCCGCGTGGCAACTGGCAGAGATGCTCGACAAGGCCGGCGCCCAGACCGCCATGCTGGTCGCACCAGCAGAACAGACGGCCCGACACTTCGGGCAAGCGCAGATCATCGACGCCTCAGCCACGGCCGCGCAGCAGCTCGACGGCACCGACGTCACCTTCGTTCTCCAACGACTCGACGACGCTGCCTACCGGCAGATCACAACCGATCTGCAGATCTCCGGGCAGCCACCCATCCCGGCCGACGGCGCCTGGCAGGCAGTGCCCGACGAGCCCGACGAGACCACCACCGGTGCGCAGACCCAAGCAGCCCCTCCATCCCCCGCAACGACAGAACGCGCGGACGCGAGCGGGCCGGCCGACCTCGGTGTGTTCCCCGCCCTGCTGTCAGCCACGTCGAGCCCCGCTGACGAGCACACCGCACAGCCCCAGCCCGCGGCCGCAATGCCGTCGGCCCACTCCCCCGTGCCGCCGTCCCTTCCTCCTGTAGCGGCAGTCCCGGATCGGCGGCCTGACGGCGGCCATCGATCGGGGCCGATCCTGAGCGTGCTCGGGACCGTCCAGATCAACGGCATCAGTGGCAGCAGCCATGGCCCACGCGAAGCGCAACTGGCCGCGCTGCTCCACTTCAAGCCCGGCCGCAGCGCGGACACACTGTGCTCCGACATGGACCCGCTCGCCCCGTGGACGAAACGCACCCTGAACAGCCGCATGGGAGATCTCCGCCGCACCCTCGGTGACGACCCCCAGGGCAACCCGTACGTACCCCGCCGCTCAGCCATCGACGACCCCTACGTCATCAGCGAGCAGGTCCGCTGCGACTGGGACGAGTTCAAGACGCTCGCCGAGCAGGCGCTCCTCAACGGCCCATCCGACGTAACCGTGCTGGAGACCGCGCTGGGCATGGTCCGCGGCCGCCCGTTCGGAGGGCACCTGCTGCCCTGGGCGGAAGCCCACGCACAGGAGATGATCACTCGCATCCTCGACGTCGCCCACACCGTCGCCCAGTGGCGCACAGCCCCCGGACCCGACCGCGATCTCGTGGCCGCCCGGCAGGCTGTGTCGGTTGGCCTTGAGGTCGATGACAGTGCCGAGCTGCTCTACCGCGACTGGTTCAGAATCGAGCACGCCAGTGGAAACCGCTCGGGTCTGCACACCGCCATCTCACGAATTCAGCAAGTCAACCGGTCCATCGACGCGTCCTTGGAACTGGAGACCCAGGACCTCATCCATAGGTTGCTGGACTCCCAAGCCGAGCTCGCCGACGCCGGGTAACCAGCACCATGGATCACCTGGTCGGGCCCGTTCTGCTCTCAGCGAGGACAGTCGCGGCCCGAGGAGCCGGCACCGAGTTGCGCATCCCACGTCCCTGGATGCACTGCGCTTCGTGCGAGATACACGCACGGTCGGAGGACCAGGTCCTTCGTCGCCTGATGTCGCTCAGCCCAGCCACTAGGCGACTGCGCAACTAGAAGTGAGACACGGCCCCTTCAACAGGTCAGGGTTTACCTCGTCCACTTCCACGAAGCACCGACAGCACATAAGTGCAGGTCAGGGCGACAATGCGCAACTCGTTAGGCGTTCAAAGGAAAGCCCGCGGACGTCAGTTGGTAGGCACGTCCTGACGCTCAAGGCGAGCAAGCGCGTTCCAACGGCGTTCGAAATCGGGCAGGTCAGCCCCGACCATGTCAGCGGTGACAGCCGCCTTGCGCACCGAGATCTCGCGGGTTGCGCACTCGCGCGCGACGTCCTGCGCAGTGGGCAGTTCGGTGTGCTCGCGCAGTGCGGCCCATGCCGAGTAGATCCGGAAGCCTGGCAGGTATCGGCGCAATGTGCTCGGGCTGACACCCTGGCCGCCTCGGCCGTGGATGCCGTGCTCGTCCGCAAGGAAGGTGGAGAGCTGACGGTCCTTGGGTTCCTGCCCGTACCGGCTGAGATAGTCAGCCCATGCGAGGTAGTAGCGGTCAACGGTCGTGAGAGCTCCCCTCTCCCCCGAGGGCTCTTCCAGCTCCGTCTTCTCGTCCCCCGCTGTCTCGTCCTGCTCCGCGGCATCCGGTTCGACGGGAACCCGGACTTCACTCCGGCGCGATCCCGATGCAGCCACGACGGCCGTTTCAACGAGCTCGTCCTGGGGACCGGCCTGCGCGGGGATCAGCGGATCGGCTGTAGAAAGGACGTCCTCAGGGGCGGGCGCGGCATCGCCCGGCTCGCGGTGCCAGAACTCGGCAACGAACGTCTCGAGGTCAGAACCTGCGAGCGGCCGGCCGTCAGCAGTGGTGATCCCGTCGCGCTGGAAGACGTAGTCGGCGAGGAGCCGCGCGTCGGGATGCTGGCCGTACTGCTGGCCGTAGTCCTGCCAAGCGCGATAAAAGAACTCTTCCCACTCGCCGTCCCCGCCCACGACCTCCACTGGCTCCGACGAGGGGGCCTGGTCGGTCGGGGCGTAGCGCTCCTTCAAAGTGAGGAGGATGGGGTGGAGCTGCTCGTCTGAAAGCGGCTGTCCGGCAGCGGTGGTGATGGCGTACTGGTCCTGGAGGAAGGCTGCGAACTGGCGGGTCGTGGGTTCCATCTGGAAGTGCGCGAGCCAGGTCTGGTACGCCTCGGCGAACATCCCGTTCGCGTCGATCAGCTCGGCTGGCGGAGACTGGTTCCGGCCCCGCTGGGGCGCAGGCGGCGGCATCTCTTCCGGCACCGGCCGCGGGAGGGCTAGCCGCTCTTCCCCTGCGTCAATCTCGGTGACGCGTCCAGGATCTGCGTTCGGGACGGCCGCCTGGACCGGGGCGGGCGCGGGGCCCGGCGGCAGCAGCGCGGGCTCGATGCCGGCCGCGGCGAGACCAGCGGGGGCCGTCTCCGCGAGAGGGACGCCGTAGCGGGCCAGCCGCAGCGGCATCAGCGACTCGACCGGCGCCTTGCGGCGCCAGGCGCGGCCGAAGCGGGAGTGCAGACGGGCCTGATAGACCAGACGGTCCTGCTCCAGCTTGATGACCTGCTCGTAGGAGCGCAGCTCCCACAGCTTCATGCGCCGCCACAGCAGGAAAGTGGGAACGGGCGAGAGCAGCCAGCGGGTGAGGCGGACCCCCTCCATGTGCTTGTCGGCCGTGATGTCGGCTATGCGGCCGATCGCGTGCCGGGCCGCCTCCACCGCCACCACGAACAGCACCGGGATGACCGCGTGCATGCCCACACCCAGCGGGTCCGGCCAGGCCGCCGCGCCGTTGAACGCGATCGTCGCCGCCGTCAGCAGCCACGCCGTCTGGCGCAGCATCGGGAACGGGATACGGATCCACGTCAGCAGCAGGTCGAGGGCCAGCAGAACGCCGATACCCGCGTCGATACCGATCGGGAAGACGTAACTGAAGTTCCCGAACCCCTTCTGCAACGCCAGCTCACGGACCGCCGCGTACGAACCGGCGAAGCCGATCCCGGCGATGATGAGCGCACCGGCGACGACCACGCCAATGAGAATCTTGTGCATCCGTGTCAGCCGGATGAGCGTCTTCCCCGTCCCCGCTGTCACTCTTCTGACACTCCCCTACCTGCGATCTCGTGTTGAGCAGGTCTAACAATCCCATGGGGTGGAGTGAAGGGCGGAGTCCAAGAGCCGACTCTGAGTGGATCGTCAGCCAAAAGTGACCCCGCCTTCGGCTCCTTCGGTCCGTTTCCACTGAAAACGTATGGGGCGGCCGAGCGTGGTCGTTGCTGACGCCCACCCGTTTTCAGTGGAAACGGTGCTGCTATTCCTCGCTGACGATGCCCAGGTCGCGCCATCCCCAGGGGGCAGCCGGGTTCCCATCCAGTTCGCGGCCATAGTGGTCCGAGTCGTCGCCGGGCACTTCACCGGCATCGATCAGGCGCTGGAGATAGATGTCGTACGCCGGCACATCGAGCCAGGACAGCATCTCCAGGAGGTAGCGCCCGTAGTGGAAATTAGTCTCGGATCTTTCGGCCGCTCGCTGGGCGAGGCGTTCGGCCTCGTTGCGTGCGCCCGCTTCAATGAGCGCATGGATCCAGTTCGCGACCCTCACCGAATTCTCAACGCTCACCCGGGTGGCGGGGTCACAGGCCAGGAGCCTGCCAATGTAGTCATCGGCGCCCAGATCCTTGAGTTCCCGCAGAAGGTGCCCAACGGATGGGTCGTCAGGGTCGAGCTGCTCCATCGGAACTCGCTCCACCAGCCGCAGGGCTGCGCTGGTGCGGCGGACTTCCCTCAGCTTGCGGGCGAGGAGTACAACTCCGGATAGACGACTCATGTCAGCCTGCTCTACGGCAACCGTGACGAGATCGCTGATGGTTCCGCTTCTCGTGGCCGAGAGCTCCAGCTCGGGCCCCACGACGGCTTCGAGTTGTTCTGCGAGTGCTGGTCCATGTGACACGACCCTGTGAATCAGGTACTCGCGAGCCGCGTCCGCGTCTCGACCACAACGGACCATCTGCTTGAGGAGTTGGCCCAGGCAAGGGTCGAAGAGATCAAAATCAGCTGCAGCACGCTGGGCGAGCACTGCGGCGGCGGTGTACGCCCCACATTGCAGTTGCTCCTCCATGAGCCAGACGACCGCGTTGCCGTCACGGATGTCGGCATGCTCCTCTGGGTGTCTCATCAGCAGCTGATCCAGGGCTGCAGTCTGCTCAGTATCTCGGAGCGCCGCGAGCAGCTGGGCGACGAACCCATCACGAACATCCACAAGTCCTACCGGGTTCCGGGCGAGCAGATCCTGCGCAGCGTCTTTGGTGCCCAGCGAGTGGAACACCGTGAGTAGTTGACCAACGAGCCCCGGATCCGTGACGTCTGCGAGTAGTGCCACTCGGCCCGCCAGGGCGTCGAGGTTCTCCGCGTTGCCTGCAGCGTGGAGCTGCTTCAGAACGAACTCCGTGGAGAACAGATCACCGACGACGCTGTCAGCGGCTTCCTCGGTAAAGCGCCGCGCAAGCAAGTCATGAAGGCTTTGAGCATCAACAGACCACAAAGCTTCCAACAACTTGGCAACGGCGGCCGGATACCGCAGCTCAATGCGGTCCACCCCAATCCGGCGCAGCAGAGTCGCGATGTGTTGGCTGGCCTCGCCTGTGGACAGGGCCACCAGCATGTCGGCGACCTCAGCTGGATCGGTAACGGCAACGCATGCGGCTGGGTCGCGGGCGAGCAGGATTTCCAACGCGCCTGTGTTGGGTCCGCCCTCTCCCCCAGCCGTGAGAAGCCTGATCATGCGCGCGGTTGCGCCGGCATCCGTGAGGGGCGCGTAGGTAGCCGCCCAACGGCTGGCTTCCCGTCGCAGATCGGCTTGGGCTCCTGGGTGCAGGATCATCAGGCTTCCGGCAGCTTGCGGATGCCCTGCTCTGACGGCGCGGGCGAACAGTTGGATGGAGTGTTTGTAGAGCCTCCGTTGATCAGCGGATCTCGCAAGTGCCGCAAGGTCGGCCGGCTCCTGTACGTGCGTCATGAAGGCCTGCCAGAGTGCGGGGCTGCCGAGTTGATCCGCGCGTTGCTCTCTTACATGCTGTTCGAGGTAGTCGGCGGGTTCGTATGCAGCTGGTCCGCCTGATGAGGCGCGCAGCGCATGGAGGGCTGTGAGTGTGCGTCGGATGTCGCTGCGGCTGCCATCGGTGCGTTCGCCCGTCGTCAGTGACCGAAGGCTCTGTTCGCACCAGTCCGGATCAGCAGAGCGCTGCCGAGGTTCGAGGGATCCGTCTGCGGCATCAGCGAGCAGCCGGAGTGGGACTGCCCCGCTGAACCCGAGCCGACGTGCATCCAGAGTGGCTGTGATCAGGGCGTGCTCTGCGGGGGTGAAGTGGCCGCCTGGGCCTTGCGCGTACGCGTCTACCAGTTCAGGACCGCCGGTGAGGTGCTGCACCGCCTGTCCATCGGTACGAGATGCTTTCAGGGCGCGGGTGAGTCTGACGTCCTGGGCATGCTGCGCAAGATCGGCCCATTCGTCTCGTTGAGCTTGGGTCAGCTCCGACGGGACTGTGATCTTCCGAGCCAACGGGCTGGTGAGCAGTGATCGCGCATGGCTGTGCGGGTCACCGATGACTCCTGGTGCCGTGAGTTCGTTCCAGTACGGATTCCTCCAGAGCGTGCCGACGGCGACTACGCCAGGCTTCTGCTCCAGGTGGCGCTTGAGTACGGCTGCGGCTCTCTCACCAGCGGGACCATAGAAGAACCGTTGGGTCTCATTGAGCCACAGCACACTGCCTGTTTTGACGAGGCCCGTGTTGATCATGTCGAGAAGGTCGTCGGCTGTGTGAGGTCGGAGCAGGGGTCTGTCTGGGGCACGGCTGCGCAGCGCCTCGTATAGAGCCCTGGTTTTGCCGGTGGAGGATCCCCCCACCAGGACCGCGAAGATCGAAGGTCCGCCTCCCAGAGCCGGGGTGAGGGCGTCTCTGAGTTGAGAGTCGTGAGGCCGGCTGAGGTACGGGGTGAGGGTGAAGCGAGGGACTTCGTCTCCATACGCCAGGGCTGCTGCGTGGACTTCCAGGACATCGGGCCCGACGGCGGCCAGCGTCGTGGTCTCGTGCTCTGCAGCCGTCTGTGCCGCTCCTGGCTGCGTCTTTCGACGTGCTGCGGCTTCTTCTGCTCGAGCTAGGTGGAGTTGATCGCGCCACCATCTCGCGTCGACGGTTTCGTGGGCCCACTGTGCCCAGACATGGACGAGGGCGAGGACCTGGTCGTCGCTGTCCGCCTGAGGCATCTTGAATGCTGCGGGCTGCTTCGGGGCCCAGTCGCTGGCCCTCTTCCCTTGGAAGGCATCGGCGCCTGGTTGTCCGGAGGTCCGTACTTCTTTGGCGAGGACTTCTTGAGTCCACGGTTTTGGGGCGCTGGGGGAGCCGGCGGCTTCGTGGGATGCGCGCTTGGCCGCTTCGGCGCGGTCTCGCAGCCCGCGTAGCCGTGCGTAGAGCTCTTGCTTCTGTGTCCCCAACCGGAGTCCCCCGCCTTGCAGTCTTCTGCCCGCCGCGGGAATTGCCCGCAGCGGGCAGAAGACTTTTATGTCCCAGAGTGCGCTCATCAGCAGCTTAGATGGCCGTTTGCCCGCTGCGCCCGCGACTTGAGACATAGGGAGTGTTCGGACGAGATGGTCGATGCATCGCGCCGGGCCCGGCGAACCATCTTCTCTGCGTCCTTGGGGAGCCTTCATGATCAATCGCCTGCGTGCCGTCCTGCGGCCTGGTGGTGGCGCGCTGCAGCGCCCGGAGCCTGACCCGTTCTGGTCTCAGGTCGTACGCCGCATCGTTCTGAGCCTGTGCGCAGTCGTCGGGCCCGTTCTTCTGGCTCTCTTGCGGTGGTGGCTGAACACTCACTGAACCATGGCCAGCGCCATCTCCTGAGAAATGTGGTGGGGGCCCCGAGCGCGGGGCCGGCCCCCCCCCCCGGGCGGTTACAGGGGGAACGGTCCATGCAACCCCCCCGCGGTTATAAAACTAAGGACCAGGCCCAGACCAAGGCCCTGTA
>NZ_JBHXDQ010000010.1:63032-88636 GCF_042725875.1 Streptomyces sp. NPDC127038
GGTTTTTGTGGGGTTGTTGTTTAAAAACCATCTTACCCTGGCCCCCCCAATTACCCTTTTTTTGGTGGGGGGGCCCGAGACGACGTCTCGGCCCCCACCACCGTGGCGTTTCCAGTGGAAACGGTCCTTCTCAGCGCTGGACGAATCCGAGTGCTGTCGCCACCTTGCGGTAGTCCTCAGCCGGATAGGAGTTTGGCAGAAGGATGGGCAGGGGGCAGGTGTCTTCGTACAGCTTCTTCGCGTCGGCGGAGTAGCGGACGAACGGCAGGAGGAGTTCGTCGTAGAGGGAAACGGCGAGTTCGGCGGCGCGGCGCGCCGGGGCCTCGGTGTAGCTGGGGGTGGGCGCTCCCGTCAGCAGGAGGTGGCTGAGGGTGGGGCGGCCTGGAACGGCCCTCTTGTTCTTGTTCTTGTTGCGGATGTTTGCGAGTTCGTCGATGAGGTCCGGGACGAGGTTGACGTCCTTCGGGTCGGCACGCACGGAGGGGATGACCATGTCGTCCTCGTCGAGCATGCGGGCCACGCTGTAGACCATTTTTCCGTACGAGGCGGGGAAGTCGAGGTGGAATACCTCGTCATCACCGTCGTAGGAGTGCAGTGCTTCCATGAACCAGTCGTTGCGGTCGGGGTCCATCGCAATGAGGGTGTCCGTGCCGGAGAGACTGGGATCGCTGGGGATGAGCCGCAGGTTGGGGATTTCCTCGTAGAGACTGCAGCCGGTCTCGTCCTCACCGACCCAGTAGCGGGCAGGGAGGACGACTTCATCGAAGGCGGCCTCGCCGCTGATCAGGTCGATGACGGTCTTCCGGTCCTTCAGATCTTCCTGGGTGTAGCCGAGGACTCGGGTGCCGGACATGTTGGCGTCCAGGTCCCAGAAGACGCCCTTGTAGCCGCGCAGGGCCATGGTGACGGCCACCGACGTCGACGATGTCGTCTTGGTCGAGCCGCCACAGGCGATGAGCCAGGCGAAGAGGAGAGGCCAGTTGCGACCGCGGGGACGGAAGCGGCTGTCGACGGCTGTGGTCTTCATCGGTTGGCTCCAGCTGCGACGGGCTGGCCGAGTTCCTTCTGCTCCCAGCTCGTCTCAGGGATGTAGAGGGCGTACTGCTGCAGGAATTTCACATGCGCGATCTCGCGGGATCCCCAGGACTGGCGCCTGGCCGATGTCCGTAGCTCGCAGGCAGCAAGAGCGCATGCGAAGGCGGCCAGGCGACGCAAGTTCTCGTTGCCGGAGTCCAGAACGGCGTTGAAGTAGGCGCTGGCACGGGTCTCGTCGAGCTCGTGTCGACCGGCACGGCGCAGCCATGCCAGAGCTCGCTGCTGTGCAGCTCCTTGCTGCGGGGGCGCGAGTGTCGCGGCCGTCAGTACTTGGACGAGCATCTCGCTGGTCTCCGGGGCCGCGAGGTCTACCTGTTCCAGGAGCTGCTGGATTGCGGCATCCCGGCTGGCGGCCGACTTGGCTCGGTCTTCCTCGAACTGGTCTGCGGCGGGCTTGGCTTCTTCCTTCTGCCGCTGGCGTGGGGGAGCCGCCTTGCCGTTTCCACTGGAAACGACGCTCTGCGCGTTGGCGCTGCCGCCCTTGGAGTCTTCATCGTTTCCGGTGGAAACGGTGACTTCTGAGGTCTTCTGCTCTTCCCCAGCGCCTTCCCGCACCTCGGGTGCAGGCCGCTTGCGGCTGAGGATCTGCGACTGGGCGGCGACGGAGTGCATGCCGCCTTGGATGAGCTTGAGGGCGTCCCGCTGATCTACGGGATCGGGAAGGGTAAGGATCTTCTCGGCGGCACTCACGGCGAGGTTGCCGGCGTGCAGTTCACCGAGGACGACCTCATCGAGCTCCAGGAGCTTGACGCGCTTCCACACCGTGCCTTTGGAGATGGATCCTTCGGCGGTCTCGCCGACCTTCTCCGCGATCTGTTCGTAGGAGAGTCCCTCGTTCCTGAGGGCCTGGTAGTGCTCGGCCTCTTCGAGGACGCTGAGCTGTGCTCGGCGGAGGTTCTCGATGAGGGTGATGAGCCGGGCGTCCTTGACCTTGTCATCACAAAGCTGGGTTGTGATGACGGATCGCTGCAGGTGCTGGAAGGCGCGCCACCGGTGCTCACCGAAGAGGATCACGTTGTCGGCGGTGATCTTCTCGCGGGTCTCCGGGTACTGCGCGAGCCACACTTCAGCACGGATGTGGGCGATGTTCTGGAGGAGCCCGACCTCGGCGATGGTCGCAGCGAGTTCCGGGATGCCCCTCATCTGTCGCTTGTTGAAGGGATTGGGGCACAGGCTCGTCAGGGGAAGCTCCAAGACGTCGCCGCTGCGAACCTTGTCCTCATAGAGCGCTTCGCGGGCACTTGGCTTCGATTCGACAGGCTTTGTGCTTTTACGTGCGGGCCTTTTCATGGGACCGGCCATTGTTACTCCAGGACGACGTCAGGCAGTTACGCGCTGAGACTAGCGTTTCCACTGGAAACGCCAGCCATCGACCGGCGCTTCGTTTCCACTGAAAACGAGACGCGGGCAGCCACGACTCGACACTCCGCCACCAAATGTCCGATATCTGCCCACTCTGGGGATGTTCGGGTCTCACCGCTTCGGCAAAGCCGCGCTGGATGCCCTTGCCGCTCGCGTACCGCCCTCTGGAGGTTTCACGCGGCCGCGCTCCCCCCGCAGATCTGTCAAGGCTCACTTCATGGCTTCGTCACTGCCCTGGGCTCAGGAGGACGGGACCTCGAAGGCGTGGACGATGCTGTCGATGATGGCGCGCACGCCGCTCCAGTCACCCGTGGCGTCGCCATGCGCCAGCCGCGCCTTCTTGACCTTCTGCAGGAAGGCTTCTCGCGCCAGGCTCTTGTGCGACTTTGAGATTGAACCCTGACGGCGCCCCACAGCTGGAATGAACGTACCCAGGTGGACTGGCGTCAACGTGCCGTCGATCGTCAGGATGTCTTCGCCGAGATACATCTCCAGGGAGCCGGCAACGCCGTTCACGTTGGTCAACGACACAGTTGAGGACGGGGAATCGACAGTCGGGTAGCTGGCCAGCAATGGCAGCTCCGGATAGTGCAGCACCTGACATCCCACCGGCAGCTTCTGTCTCTTCAGTTTGGCGATCCCTTCATGGCCGCCCGTGTCGTTGTCTGCTACGGCAACGAAGCGGTTTGCGACGCCGGCCGCGATGAACGCGTTCACCATGGTCGGGAGCGCTCCAGCCCCGCCGCGGGCCTTCGTTCCCACGTAGTCGATGAAGCGGACGAAGCCAGCAAGGTGTGGATGAGTTACGTGCATCGCAGCGGTGAGAAGCCTGGAGTCGCTACTTCCTTCAACGAGCACGATCAGCGGCGCGTTGTCGGGGAGTGCCGTGAGCTGGCGTTCGCGTGTTGGTCCTGCGATGGGTTGGGACGTGTCCAGGTTTACGCAGCAGCCAGTCAGTGCGCTGAGATCCATTCCGACCCGTGTGTCGTCGGCGGCTTGGTCGATGATCAGTCGTATGAGGCTGCGCTCTTCCATGAACCAGCGGAGTTCTTCCACGTCACTGGTGGTCTCGCTGAAACCGGTCTCGTACTGGAAGTAGTCGCGGGGTGTAGTGAACGACTTGGCCGGCCGGTGCGGGCGGATTGCCTCGCCGATAGCGGTGAGGAGTTCGGCGGGCTCACGCGGGGGGCGCACGGCCGTCGGGAACTGGTTCTCGCCGCGTGCTTGCTCTTCCCGGAGCTCGCTTTGACTGTCGTAGGTCTTACGCCAGTGCTCCAGGCCGTCTGCCAGGTCGGCGAGGGCGCGATGCGAGGTGAATCCCTGCACGCTCAGGCGCTGTCGTAGAGCCTTGACAGTGGTGTAGTACCCGAGTTCGCATGCGGTCGTGTCCCAGTCGTCGTCCGCGATGACCTCTTTGTCGTCAGCTGCAACGAATTCGCGGTCGGCCTCGTTGAAGAGCGCGGCCAGTTCATGGTTGTAGTGGTCTCGGGTGTAGAGGAATTGGTGCTCACCGGCGATCAGATACGAATAGTGCCCCATGCTCGCAGGGTCCCATTCGTGCGGGCTCGACGCGGGTCAATTTGTAGCAGTGTGGGTGAGGCGGAGCGGCAGCGGCGGCGCTGTGATCGCGGAGACAGACGCCAGCCGTGCTTTAGGTCCGCGTCACAAGTTCAACCGCTGCCGCGTAGGCGAGCGACGCCTCCTCCGTCCTGAGGGCAGAGCGTAGGCCGCCACGCTCGGCCTTGGCTATCTCCCGGATCACGGCCTTCACGTAGGTTGACAGGCTGACGAGTTGGGTTGGGGTATCGCAGGATGGGAGCACAGCCTCGATCTCGTCGAGCCAGTAGGTGATGTCCTGGCCGTCGTCGAGGCCGGCTCGGTGTTGCAGGAGCCGGGACGCGACAGGCGCTAGCAGTCGGTGTCGTCGGGCCGCTTCCTGCTGGGCGCGCCGTTCGGAGCCCAGGCGTGCGGCAGCCAGTCGTTGGGCTTCGAGGACGGCTTCTGGCGTACGCCGGATAGCCGGCTCAGTGTGGGGAGAGTGGGGGAGTGCCGCTGCTCGGAGGCGTAGTGCCTTGTTGTAGGCGGCACTGGCCGTGTTCACGGCGAGGGCGGGTGCCAGTTGGGTCCACTCGGCCTTCGCTTCTCGTGCGGCGTCGATGGCCTTCGACTGGTGGATGTCTGCCTGTTCGCGGATGTATTGCCACAGCAGTACCCGTGTGATGGCGGCCTTCCTTCTGGCGTGCGCCTTCTTGAGCACGTTGGCATGAGCTTCCAGGTACGTCAGGGCGCCGAAGATCTCGTCGTCTTCTGGCATCCGGTGGAGGTCTGGGTCTTCCGCTTCCTCGTGCAGTAGGCGCAGTTCCCCGACCAACGCCGCGGCGTTGAGCTTTCCGATGCGTACCGGCGGCTTGAGCAAGGGCCTCGTCGGAGAGGCCGAGGAGCGTGAAGGGCGTGCCATGGTCTGATTCTGCCTGCATCCTGATTCACATTCTGTGAATCAGGATGCAGGTGCCGTGTAGGTGCCCGCGGCGCCCCCCGAGGTCGAGGGCGTCTTTGAAGCCGAGTCCGGCTGCTGGCCGCGTCAGGCCACCGCTGTTTGAGGCTTATGAGCTGGGAAGACACGCCACTCTGTCCGTGCGGCCGTTGCTCGCACGGTCTGGCGGGGACGTGAAACGCAAAAAGGCCCTTGCTGTCCGGACAGCGTCCGGGCAGCAAGGGCCTTGTGAGGTTCTCAAGCAGCTAGTTTGGTTGGGGCAGCGGAGACGTGAGTGCCGTGGTTGGGTCAGCCACGGCTGGCGCCGCTTTCCTCGGGGTGGGTGTAGCGAATGGGCTTGCCGAGACGCTTCGCGTAGGCGATCTCGTGGTCGGTGGACTCGCCGATGTAGCCGCCGGGGTTGACGACGAGGACCTCGTCGGCGAGGTCGATCTTGCAGTGGTGCAGGTAGTCCAGTTGCTGCTTGAGTTGTTCGGCGCGATCGGGATCGTCCCAGAGCGGGTGAGGTTCCTTCAGGTTGCAGCCGGGCGCGAGGACGATGCGGCCGGCGGCCGTCTCGTACAGGTTGGCCTCGGCGAACTGCTTCCAGAAGCGGGTGGATCCGCAGAGCACGACGATCGTCGGCCGGCCTTGAGCGAAGGGGGTGTCTGGTGTGGTGGGCATGCGAGTCCTCTCAGTGGGTGCGGGGCGGTCGGAGAATGCACGGCGGATTCTGGGTAATTCCCATCGCGGCCGTCGGTTTCGAGGCCGCGCACCGTAGCTCGCGGTGCGGCTGGTCCTGTGCTGCCTGCTGGTGCTGGCCAGTAGGTCCTCCAGTTCCTGGATCCTTTCGCCGGCGACCTGCTTGGGCTGGTGGTCGGCGCCGTGGCAGACCGGGCAGAGGTGCTCGTGTCCGTTGTCCATGTGCCATGACGGGCAGCCGAGGTCCTGGCAGGTTGGCCGGGTGGGGTCTTCACCGATTCCGGCGCAGTACGGGCATCGGGTGTGCCGGTAGTCGATCGGGGAGCCGTGGTTCAGGTCGCGGTGAAGGACTGCAAGGCCGGGGACTCCGAGTTCACGTAGGAGGGCGTCGGCGGCGGGGACTTGGTGGGTGATGTCGTTGTGCTGGTGGTCGGCGAGCATCTGTGCGGCGGTGCACCAGGCCAGGGTGGATCGGTCGATTGGGGTGGAGTGGATGCTGGCCCATAGGTCGGCGGGGTCGGGGGATTGTGGCGCCGCGGTGGTGAGCGGGATGCCATGGGCGGTGAGTTGGGCTGTGACGTCGGTGATGCGTCGGTCGAATTGCTCGAAGGTGTTGTCGGGCATCGGTCCTCGTTGTTCGCTGGGGGCCGGCGTGACCGTGGTGGTCGTGGCGGCCGGGCACGGTCAGCGGTTGGCCGGGGCGGGCGCGGTCTTGTGGCTGTCCCGATGGGCGCTCTGTGCGGGTTCGGCGAGGACGCGCAGCGTGTGCGGTGTGCCGACCCTTCCGCACGCGCTGCACTCCACGGCGTAGCCCTGTCGGCCGGGGCAGCCGGAGAGTGGGTCGCGGGGCTTACCGGAGGGTCGGACGGCGTGAGTGCACACGCTGCCGTCCGGGTGCAGCGGCGTGATCTTCAGTGTGATGCGGGGCATGGGTTTGTCTCATGTGTCTGCTTGCTTGGCAGCCTCGGTGCTGCGGGGTGAAGCGGCTGACGTGACTGGGTCGCTGTGCCGCGGAGGGCTGGCCGCTCGGATCGTGTTCGGTGCCTTCGCCGTGGCGGGTGTAGTGGGCGGCTCCAGGACCGTGCGGGCCTGCTGGTGGTGGCTATCAGGCGTCGCCACCGTTCACGCGCTCGTGGATGTCGATGAGGGTGGCGATGGCGTCGGGGTTGTCGGCCAGGCCGACCCACTGCCCGTACTCGTTGAAGACGGGGACCTGGTCGCGGTCGGCGTCGAAGACGACGCAGTAGTCGCCGTGGCGGTCCATCACCATGTCCGAGAGGACTGGAATCAGCGCGGTCTCCAGGACTTCCAGGGCGTCGGCGGTGAGCCGGGCGGGCTCGCCGGGCGCCGGCGGCTGGACCAGGGTGCCGGTCGCGCGGAGCAGGTCGCCGGGCTGGATGCCGTTCAGTAGCTCGTGGGTGATCCGGGGGTCGCTGCTGGTACAGGTGATGATCGTGTCGGGGGCGTCGTCGAGCGCGTCGTTGTCGGCGAGCCGGACGACCAGGTCGAAGGAGACGGTTCCGTGCGGGCCGGGGACGGGGATCGTGTCGACCCAGCCGTCGATGGCGCAGTGGATGGTGTCCATCAGCTGGCCTCCGCCAGGGTCTCCATGGGGTGAGGGGCGCGGGGCCGGGGGGCGTACTGCGCGAGGAGTAACAGTTCTCGGTTGCGGCGCTGCTGTTCGGAGGAGAGCGGGCGGGCCTGCGCGCGACGGTGGTGCCAGAGCGAGGAGGCGGGCGGCTCGGGGTAGGCGAGGGCGGTGTGGTTGTCGTTGCGCTGGGTGCTGCTCATGGGGTCCTCCAACGGGAGGTGTGAGGCGTGGGTGTTCGACCTGTTGCGCGGCTGGTCGTTGAGGAGGCGGCCGCCGCTGACATCGTCGGGGTGGGCGGCGAGCCGGGCTTCGGCGCAGACCTTGTGCACGGGCTCTCCGGCGTGGGAGCACAGGCTGCATGGGCTGGCGGCACAGCGTGCGCGGCGCTTCGTGTGCCAGTGCCAGGGGTCGTGCCAGTCCAGGAGGCTGCCGGGTGCGGGCGGCATCCGGAGATCGCCGGAGCGTCCTCGAGGGCGCGCTGGGTGCGCCGGAGGCGGCTCATCGTCGTGCGGCAGGCCGCCGGTCCTGTAGGAGGCGGGCGCGTGCTGTCGGCGTGAGCGTCCTGCGCTGCTTGGCTCGCGTGCGGGCATCCTCGCGGGCCTGCACGAGGTCGCACGCCGTGCAGCCGTCGTCGCCTGCCGCTTGGTGGCAGGCCGCGCCTTCGGGAGTGCCGTGCGGGGCAGAGAAGCCGTGGGCGGCGGCAAGCGGGTACAGCTCGATGGAGCGAATGCCGGTGCGGGTCCGGATGCTGCGCTCGGTGTAGCCGTCGCGCAGCAGGGTCAGCGCGACGGCCTGCTGTACGGACCCTCCGGGCAATGCCACGGGCTTGTAGGTGGCGAGTTGGTCGATGGACATACTGAGGTCTCTCTCGTCTCGTGTGGGATGGGTGGGCCCGGGGCAGGCGGACCGGTTTGGAAGCCGAGGTGCGCCTGTCCCGGGGTGGAGCTACTGCGCGAGGTCGCCGCGGCGAGCTGTCCAGCTGGCGGGGTTGTTCCAGAGGCCGGCCCGCGCGGCGGGCCATTCCGGCTCCCAGCCGGGCCTCAGTCCGCGCGCTCCCCAGCTGTCCGGCTCCTTGCCGGGGATCTCAAGTCCGGCCCGCTGCGCGGCGAGCGCGGCGTCGTACACATCGTGGGCGCGCCGTAGGGCAGCGGCGGGGGAGTCGGCGGCGCCGGTGAAGATGTGCAGGCCACGCCGGTCTGGGTGGTTGGTGTCGTGTATCGGGACGTCGACCTCATAGATGGGCAGGCGCAGGTACATGACGTCCAACTCCTCTCTGTGCTCGGGGGTGAGGGACCACCGCGACTGCCCCGGCCTGGCGGTAAGCCCGCGCCGGGGCAGCACGGAGGGCCCTCAGCCCCGGATTGCGTCGAGGGCCTGTGCTTCGAGGTCGGCGCGACCTTCGGGGTCGGCGTCCTGGTCGTCGTCGTTGTTCGGGCCGTGGACGGTGCAGACAACGTCCTTGAGGTCGTCCAAGTCGCCGTTGAGCGCGCGGAACAGGCAGGTGACGCTGTAGACGGGCACCCATGCGTGGCCGTCGCATTCGTCGTCGTGCGGGCACGGCACCATCACGTCGAACTCGATGTCGCCTTCGCCGTCCGCGTTGGTGCGCAGGGCGAGGGTGAGGTGCTGCTGACCGAGGCGGATCTGGGCGACGCGGTCGCCGTCGGCGATGTTCCAGCCGGGCTTCCACTGCCACAGCGGCACGATCTCCTCGCCGAACACCCGGGCTACGAGGTCGCTGCCGTCCCGGCCGAGGTCAGCCTGCCGGGCCTGGCTCAGACGCTCCAGGAACGGCAGCAGCCGGTAGAGGCTGTCGGAGAAGACGACCTCGGGGAAGCCCTCAGCCTTGAGGGTCTGGTGCGCGTCGACCATGTCCTTGCGCTGCATGAGGACCGTGGCGTCGGGAACCCTGCAGTTGGCCGGCCGCAGGCTCTGCCGCTCGATGCAGATGCTGCCGGGGGTGGCGACCATGACTGCGATCGGCAGCATGCCGTGCCGCGTGGCGGCGGCGACCAGCGGTTGCCTGGCCGCTCGGGTCGCGTTCGTCGCGTCGACAACCGTGAACAGCCGACGGCGCATCCGCGCTTCCAGGAGTAAGTGGAGGGCGGCGACTGCGTCGTCGGTCGCGTCCTGGTCCCCCGCGTCATCGCTGACGACCTCACGCAGCGCGTCCAGGGACAGGACCTGCGAGGCGGGCCAGGTGCCCGCGATCGTGGTCTTCCCGGCGCCGGACGGGCCGATAAGGACCAGCAGGCTGTGTTCGGGAATCTCGGGGTAGATCAGCTCGGCCATGCGGAGACTCCTTGCAGATCGAGAGGGCGGGCAGCCCAGATGAGGCGCTGCCCGGCGGTCGGTGATCAGGGCGAAGGCTTCGTGCAGCAGGCAGGAGGCGTTTGCGCGTGGCGCAGTTGGTGGGCCCACGGCCGGCACACGCCGGCGAGATCGGACCCGCGGTCGGGGCTGCGCACTACCAGGGCGGAGTGACTCTCAGGAGCCTCTGGTCGTCCGATCAGCTCACCTCGTGGCCCCGACCGAACTGGCGTCCAAAAGCCCCGACCATTGGTCACGATCCGAGAACACGTTGACTGGTTGGGGCTGTGGTGGGGGTGTGGTCGGACGGTGGCCCTCAGATGGGCCGGTTGGTGTACCCGCTCTGTGGCCCCTATCCCTGCCGTGGGGTCTCACGGGGCTGTACCACGGCGGTGCGCGGTCGGAGTCGACCAGATGCCGTGCTGCTGGACACGCTCGCGGGTCGCGCATCATCAGGCCGCCGGGCGGGCCGTCGGAGCGGTGGACGGTCCCTGTTCGTGCTTCGCAGGACTACGTGGCGAAACTGACGCGTGGGTATGAGCCGTCACCAACTGGACGGTGGGGCTATTCGGTGTCGGGGCGATGGCTGCTGGTGGTCTCGTGCGCGGTGATGGCGGGGCCGAGGCCCGCGGGGTCGGTATCGGCGACCCACTGGCCGGTGGTGTGCCAGATGCTGCTGCGGCCGGTGTCGGGGTCGTGCCACACCTGGTAGGCGCCGTATCGCTCGATGCTGCCCGTATCGGACAGCGATTCCGGGGCCAGGTCGTCTTCGATTTCGACGCTCGCCGTGTCGCATCCGCTCTCCAGCACGGCGATGGCTGTGACGTGCAGGCGCAGTCCGTCGCCGGGACTGCGCGGTAGCCGCAGGTGTCCGGCGACGCGCAGGAGATCGCTGGTTCCCAGCTCGTGCAACACGGTGTGTGTGAGAGCGGGGTCAGTGGTGTGGCAGGGCATGACGAGTTCGTCGATGCGGTCTTCCGTGGGGGAGACCACCAGTTGGAACCCGGTGGTGGTGCCGTGGACGTCGTCGGGCAGGGTCTGGTCGTCCAGGTACCCGTCCAGGACTATCGGGAGGTTGTCCATGACTGTGTCCTCCTACGCGACGCCGGCAGTCGGCCGGGACTGGCTGCGCTCTTCCTTGCCGGGGGTGATCGTGTGGTGCCGCGGTGTGGGCCCGTTCAGGTCATGGTCTACGCGCACGAGGCAGGCCTGGCTGACGGGGAGCGGGGTGTGCCGGGCTGCCTCGCGCTGCTCGCGCAGGCGCTGGTCGTGGTCGGCGACCACGGCAGCCCAGTCCTTCCCGAGCCGGTCAGCGAGCCGGCGGCGCAGCGTCCTGCGCTGTCGGGGGATGGTGCCTGCCCAGACACCTTCTTTGGTCAGTTCCGGATTGGCGAGGGACCATTTCAGGCAGGCGGCCGCGATCGGGCAGGTGGCGCAGGCGAGCTTGGCCTGTTCGGCTCGTGCCTGGTCGGAGTCACCCATGTCGTAGGCGAAAAGCCCTGGGGTGGTGCGGCAGGCGGTGGGTGTGGGGGAGTAGGGAAAAGGGATGCCAGGTTGCGGGGTGTCGGTGAGTCGCCTCATGGCAGGGCTCTCCTCGGAAGTTGGGGTGGTCAGGCGTGGTCGTTGTCGCGTGCGCGCTTGGGCTGAATGTCTGAGGCGAACCTGCCGAGACGCGCCTCGGTCGGGTTGGCACTGATCCAGTTCTCCGCGCACGTCTTGTGGACGGGCTCGCCGAAGTGGGAGCGCATCGGGGTGGGCTGCTCGCACAGCACGCAGGCGAGGTCCTGCCAGCCGTCGAAGTGCCGGTTGTCCCGCCAGTCCAGGAGCTGGCCAGGGACCGGGATGAGGCCGGGCTCCCATAACGGTGACGTCCTGCGCCGTCGCCGAGCAGGCGCGCTCATCCGACGGGCAGGTGCGTGCCGGGGCGGCCCGGGCGACGCCCGTGAACCGTGGGCGTGTAGGCGTCATGCCGGGTGGCCAGGTAGCCGGGCTGCTGCTGGCGGGTCTTGACGCGGTACATGGCCATGTCCGCTCCGCGCAGGAGCCGGGCGGGTTCGGTCGTGTCGGGCAGGTCGGCGGCACGGGCGGTGCCGATGGACACGGCGGGGCGCAGCGTGTGCCCTCCGATGTCGAGCGGCTGTTCCAGCAGATCGCGCAGCCGGGCCAGTTCCTGGGTTGTCGCGGCCGGGGGCAGGAGCAGCGCCGCACCGAATTCGTCGCCTCCCAGGCGCGCGGCGAGTCCGCCGCGGGCGGTGGCCCACGCCCCGAGGCGGCGGCCGATGGTGGCAATGAGAGTGTCGCCGATGTCGTGGCCGAGGGTGTCGTTGACCGTTTTCAGTCCGTCGGCGTCGGCGACCAGGACGTGCAGGTGTTCGCGATGGGTGCGGGCGAGGCGCTCGGTGTGGGCTTTGAGGGTGTCGCGGCCGGGCAGGCCGGCCAGGGGGTCGCGGCGGGCGGTGTCGAGCTGGCGGCGTACACGAACGTCGTCCGCGAGCAGCACGGCCAGCGCGAGCGGCACGGCGGCCGCGGCGATCAGTGTGCGGGACCGCTGACGTAACAGGGTCGCGGCAGGCATGATGGCTCCTGTTCTGCCCTCTTCGGGGCGGGCATGAGGAAGGCGCACCCCGTGCTGTCCAGGCGTTGGGGGTGCGCCTTTCGTCTTGATCATTTAGGTTCGGTCCGACCGGGGGTCGGGCATGCTGGGTGGTGCTCCCCGTTTTCGTGACGGGATGGGGGGTGTCCGGGGCGGTTGACGCGCCTTAGCCGATGCTGCCGGCCGCCCCGGATCCCGCAGCCCTCAGCTGTCCGAGGCGGCTTCGACGCTGCTGTTCGCGTGCACAGCGGCGGTGGTACGGACGGTTTCCGCGAGCAGCAACGCGAGCTCGTGGCCGTGGTCGACGACATCCTCCAGGCGTTGGATGAGCTCCTTAGGCAGACTGCGGGCGCGGGCGCCGGCAAGGAGGCCCTCGACGTAGACGACGTCGGCCAGGACGCGGCCGCGGACGTCCAGGACGCCGGGCTGCACCGCGAGGGCAGTGTCGTGCTTGACGGTGGCAAGAGCGGCGTGGTCGGGGGCGTTGCGGTAGGCGGTCTTGGCCTGCTCCCTGAGCAGAGAGTCGATCTGCGCGGGGGTGCTGTAGGTGCGGCGCCAGCCGATGCGTGCGGCAGCAGCGTCGACCAGAGAACGGCGGAGGAGGGGCACGGTGACCTCCAAAGGAGGGCGCAGTCGCCTGGTCCGGGTGACCGGCGGACACCGCGTGTCCACGGCCGCCGACAAGTGGCGGTCGTGGGCACACGGTGTCTACCGGTCAGAGGTCGATGATCTGCGCGGCGGCGGGCACGATGGCGCAGTCGAGCAGGGCGCCGTTGTGCACCGACTGACCGTGGGTGGGCCGCAGCTCAGTGAGGAGCTCCATGAGCATGTCCTCGCTGTCGAGCGTGATGTCGGTGTAGCCGCGGCCGCAGGTGCACGGCACGATCAGCGTCAGCACATCGAGCGCGCCGTCGCTCTCGATGCTGCGGACGGTGTGGTGCAGCCACAGCCCGCCGTCCAGCCAGGCCACCGCTGACGCCTCGCAGATCACGCCTCGAGGCCCGCGCACGGCCGGGTAGCCCTGCCACGCCATCACGTCGATGGCCTGGGCGAGGGAGTAAGGGTAGGAGCGGCTGAGGTGGTGGATGACTGCGGTCTCGGCTTCTTCACGCTGCTCCTGGTCACTGACCTGAGCAGCCTCGCCGGCGAGGTTGAGGAGGTAGGCGAGCGGGGAGTGCGCGCCGTAGGAGCGGGCCGGGGCGTGCAGGGTCTCGGTCATTGGGTCTCTCCTGGGTCGTGGGGTGTCGGTGGCCGGACTGCCGGTCCTTCGTGCAGCCCGGCCCGCACGGGGTCGCGGGGCTGCGCCAGGAAAGGCCGGGTTGTTCAGAACGTCGGCTGGTCCGGCCAAGTCGGGATGGGCAGGAGCCGGATGCGTAGCTCGGGCCGCTTCGCCCAGCAGGCGCACGCCTCCAAGTCCGGGTTCGCGCCGCCGGTCCATGAGCCGCCCGCACTCCGGAAGTCGAGGAGCGGCAGGGCCGGGGCGAGGGCGTGATGCGGTGCTGGCCCGCGTGCAGTCGTCAGTGACCGGCTCGGAGTGCGGCTGTGGCCGTCGCCACGGTGAGCGGGACGATGGCGGCGAGGAGCAGGCCGGGAAGCCGGCCGTGGGTGGTCGCGTCAGCGGGATCGAGCAGCAGGCGGTGGGGACGCCGGTGCACATGAGCGGTGGTCCTCTCGGATCAGGCAGCCAGCAGGTGCTTGGCCGAGGGAGCGATGTAGGAAGCGGGGTCGGCGGGCGTGCCGTCGAAGCACTCCAGGCAGGACCCCAGGGTCTTGAGCGGAAGGCAGTGGGTATAGCGCCGGCCGCAGGGGCCGGGACACGTCTGGCGTTTGGCCATGGCCCTGTCGAGTGCGGCTTCCTTCGCGAGGGTCATCGGGAGCTTCGGCTTCGCCAGGTCGATCCGGTACAGCCACGCGAAACGTCGACCGCCGCGGCATTCGATCCGGGCGACGGGTTCTTGGCCGCCGGGGCGCAGTCCCATCTGGCGCAGCTGGCGGCGGGTGGCGAGGTTGTCGCGCCCGGCCTGCTTCCACCGGAAGACCGGTAAGGCGCCGTTGTCGGGGGCGTGTGGGTCGGCGTCGACCAAGTCCTGGTCGGCCATCACTTGCTCCAGGAACCGGGCAGCTGGCGCTGGGGCAGCGGATAGCGGGGGCCGGGGCGCTGTGGGCGGGGCCGGCCGATCCGGCGGCGCGGGCGGGGGATGAGCATCAGCAAGGTCCTCCAGAACGCGGGCGAGTAGACGGGCGCCGCCTGCCGAGGTGCGGCGGGTGGGATGCAGGACAGCAGCGGGGCAGGCTGGGCGGCCTGGACCGCACCCAACCGGGATGGGTTCGGGTGCGAGGCAGGGGCCCGGAGAGCGGAGTTCAGAGGCTGCGGGCGTCGGCGAGGCCTGCGGCTTGACCGAGCATGCGGAGCGGCACGCGGCCGTTGCCGTGGGCGTCGTTGAATGACGGCACGGAGTCGACGTCGTCACCGAAGTGACGGCGGATGGTGTCCAGGAGCACGCTGGCGGCATCGGCTTCCAGGCGGCGGTCACCGCCGGCTTCGATGCGGATGGCTCCGAGCATGCAGCGGGCACCGTCGGCGTCAACGAGCGCGCCGGAGCACCAGCCGCCGGTGACGAGACGCTGGTGGGCGCGCTGCAGGACGGCCGCGACCGGGGTCGCGTACAAGTCCGGCAGGCGAGCGGGTCCGGTGTCGATGGGGCCGGTGACGATGTCGGCCAGGTCGAGGGGCTGGGTGTCGATGTGGGCGGTGTTGACCTCGTAGGCGACGGCGGCCTCGTTCAGTCGCTCGCTCATCGCGGTGTTGACGAGGGCGAGGCGTTCCTCGAGGGACAGCGGTGCGGCAGCCGAGATGGTCGGCTGCGTAGCAGGATCGGTAGGGGGCGCGGGCGGTTTGGTGGGCATCGAGGGCTCCTGGCAATTCGGCAGGAACGGGTGTCCTGCGGGCGGCGCCAGGGTCGTGGCGTCAACGGGGTTGGCGTGCTGGCCTGTTGCTGCCTAGTCGCCATGACGGCAGCCTGAAGGCAGGCAGCCATAGGGGAGGAGCGGCGTGGATTTCGTGTTCGTGTGCGGCTGGTGCCATGAGGAGAACGTGGTGTTCTGCCGACGGACCGGCTTCTGGGGGAACCGGTTCGAGGATCCGGAGACGTTCGACTGCTGGTCGTGCGGGGGAACCTGCACGACTCCGTACAGCCCCTGGACTCCGGCTTGATGTTGTCGGTCAGAGCCGGTGCGTCGTTCGCTGCGGGTCTAGAGGCTGGCAGCGATGTGGGCAAATGACGTGAGCGTGCTGTTGATGAGGGGTGCCAGGCCAGTTGAGGCGAGGGTGAACCCGAACAGGGTGCAGGCGAGCATGGAGCCGAACCGCACGTAGCCGCCCTTCATCAGGACGATCACGACGACGGCCAGCAGTACGGCGGCGGACACGGTAAGGACCACGAGGTCTCCTTGGTGGGTTGCTCCGGTCGGGGTGGCCGACCGGCAACGGCGTGTGAACGGGGGCCGGGGCGGGATGCCTGGGCCCTGTTGTGTGGTGTCAGTCCTGCAGAACGTGTTCGAGGTCGGCGCGCAGCTCGCGGAGTACGTCATCGTCGGCGCCGGTGGGCACGAGGACCTCGCGGGCCTTGCTGCCGTCGGCCGGGCCGACCAGGCCGCGCTCTTCCAGCGCGTCCAGGAGTGCGCCGGCGAGCGCGAATCCGACCCGGAGCTTGCGCTGGAGCATCGACTGCGATCCGAACCGTGTGCTGACCACGAGTTCCGCGGCCAGCAGCAGCAGTTCGCTGTCGACTCCACTCTGCAGATCGCTGGCGCCCGCGCTGCCGTGTTCTGCAGGGGCGATGGAGGCAGCGGGTCCGTAGACCCCGTGGTCGACCAGGCGCAGCTGCCCGTCGTTGACCAGGTCCGACAGCGCGTTGCGGATGGTGCCGGCGGCGGCGTCCACGTGCTCGCGGACCTCCTTGGCGGTCATCTCCCGGTCGACAGCGGCCAGGATCCTCTCCTTGACCGTGGGCGCCTTGGTGCGGGCGGGCTGGACGATCGGAGGGGGCGCGAACACGCCGATCTCGTCGCCGTAGCTGTCGCCGTCGCCGTCGCCGTAGCCATCTTCGCCATCGGACTTCTCCTTGCCGGTGGCCGGCTGCATGGTCCAGTCGTGCCACAGTCCCAGCTCGGTAAGGCGCTCGGTCTCCCGCTCTGTGAGCTGGCAGATGCCGTCCTCGGGGAACAGTTCCCCCAGGCCGTCGGGGCTGCCGTCGTCGGGAAGGTTCGCCCACAGGGTGCGCATCATCTGCGCGGCGGATCCGGTGACGGTGTGTCCCATGCCCTGGGTGGCGGCACCGGGGATGTCCTGTGCGGTGCCCATCATCCGGTCGAGCAGGGAGACATGGGCACCGAGCCGGTCGGGGATCGGGGCGAGGTCGTGGTCGCCTGCGAGTCCGCCGGTGGCCTGGCGGGCGGCGATCCCGCCGGTGATCCTCAGGACCACGCCGATACCGCCTTGCACCTGGTCCCGCAGGGATGCGGCGCCACCGAGCTTTTCGAGGTTCAGGGACTGTCCGGCGAAGACCACGCCGATGCCGAATTTCCGGCCCTCGCGGGCGATGACGTCGGTCATGAACGCGATGTCGTCGCCCAGCAGGTCGTCACCGACCAGCGAGTTGAACTCGTCGAGGACCAGGATCAGGCCCGGGTAGGGGGAGTGGGCGGAGAAGTCGTGGCCGGTCTCGGCGTTGATCTCGCCCCGCAGGTCCATCAGCGCGATGGCCGCCTTCAGCATCCACCAGGTGAAGACGGCGCTGGCGCCCTGCCGGTCGACGTGGCGGCCGACGGCGGACATCTGTGCGTCGGGGCGTGCGGAGGTCACCCACGTCGCCAGTCCGGCCAGTGCCCATGCCGCGCACATCAGCGCGAGCGTGACCGTCTTGCCGGAGCCGGTGACGCCGACCAGGAAGCCGTGCAGCGTGCCGGACGCGGAGCGCATGTGGACCTTGGCGTCGCGGCCGTCGGGGGTAGTGCCGATCGTGTACCGGCCGTACGCGTCCAGCCTCAGCAGTTCGCGGGTGGCCTTGCGGCCGGTGGCGAGCGGCGCCGACTCGTACACCGTGACCAGAACCTGGTTGCCGTGCGTCTCGGTAACCAGGCGCATCTCTTCCGACCTGATCCCGAACGCCGTGCACAGTTTCTCGTAGCCGACCCGGGCAACCTGCCCCGGCTCGACCTCGGCAAGGATCATGCCGCGTGCGGGGATGCCGCCCTGTGCGGGGCGCTGCTCGATGCGCAGGACGCGGCTGCCGGGGATCGCGCCGCTCGGCTGGGCGACCAGCTGCTCCCACAGCGACTCGATGCTCCGGCTGCTCTCGCCG
This sequence comes from Streptomyces sp. NPDC127038, assembly GCF_042725875.1. NCBI lineage: Bacteria > Bacillati > Actinomycetota > Actinomycetes > Kitasatosporales > Streptomycetaceae > Streptomyces > Streptomyces sp. NPDC127038. Next base: position 80,522 of record NZ_JBHXDQ010000010.1, read on the forward strand.
GTCGGGGCGACGGTCAGCCGGATACGGCCGGGCCCGTGCTTGGTCTCGGTCATGGACACCGCGAGGGTCGGCACACCGAACGCGGCGGCGATCGTCTCTTCCTCGATGCGGCCCACCGGGGTGCCCTGGGGGGCGACGATCTCGCACGCGAAGTCCGGATGCGACGGCGAGATCGTTTGGCTGATGTTCTCCAGGTGTGTGTCCGGGGCGACCTGGTGCTGGTCCCACAGGCGCATGACCAGACCCTCGAACCCGGCCGGGTAGGCAGCGCCCACCATGTCGCCGGGCGTCCAGGTGGAACGGGCGGCGGGCAGCCACGCGGACATCAGCCCGCCCCACCCCAGCGCGAGGGGGATCTCCCACCAGCGGCTGCCCGGGGTCATGGCGGCCGCGGCGTAGACGGCGCTGCCGGTGATCGGCCCGAGGAGGCGCTGTGCGCTGCGCACGGTCCGGCGGAAGTCGCCGGTCGTGGTCTGCCGGTACAGGCGCCACATGCTGGCGCCGCCGATCAAGGCCGCCGCGAGGTGGGCGGCCGGCTGGTGGAGGTTGGGGAGTATGGCGAGTGCTGCGGAGGACACCCCGTAGGCGCCCAGCTCGGCCTTCGCCCGCGTGGGCATCCTGCGCATCACGGCAGATCAGTCCTTCCGAAGTGAGAGGAAACGGTGTGGGGCTGCACCCGGATCGGGTGCAGCCCCACAAAAGATCGAGCTGAAGGTGCGGTCAGACGGGCCGGTAGAAGCCGGGCTTGGCCTGGCGGGCCTTGGATGCGGTGGCAGCCTCGTGGACGGCCCCGTACTCCGCCTGGTGGGCCGCCTGGACGTCAGCGGTGGCCTGGTGGGTCTGCTCGGCCGAGCACACGAGCCGCGTGCATTCGCCGGACACCTGCCCGAAGGCTGCGCCAACCTCGGCAACCGCTGCCACGTGCCGCGGGTCGGCCTCGGCGGCCGCGCACAGCTCGGCGACCGTGAGGGCCGCGTTGGCGTTGGCCCGCATCCGCTGCGCGAGCCGCTCGGCATGCTCGAACAGGTCGGCTGCCGCGCTCTGCAGGGCCGTGAATTTGGCGCCAACAGCCTGGTAGCCGTTGGCGGCGCCGTCGGCTGCGACGGCGGAAGCGATCTCTCCCATACTGTCTGTCTCCCTGTCAGTTCTCGTTGTGGATGCGGGCGCTGGGCGCGGCCAGGCCGGCGTCGACGGCCGCCATCTGAGTGGGCCGGTAGTCCCGCTCCATCGCCGCCTCCTCAGCCTCGGCGAGCTCCGCCGCGGCGAGCGCGGACTTGGCGGCGCGGTTCGCGTTGACGAGGAGCATCCCGACGCTCTCCATCAGCACCGCGAAGCGGCGGACGGTGCGCGGTCCGAGCACGTTGTGGGTGACGGCCAGGTCGTTGCCCATCGCCTCCAGCTCGGACAGCAGCCGCCGGGCCTGCTTGGCCAGCGCCTGTGCGTCGTCGTAGGTTTCCATCCCGGCCATGGTGAGCCGGGACAGAGCACTGACAGCGCCGTCCAGGGTGATCTCGGTGGCGTGCCGTCCGGCCATCGAGTTCGCGGGCGGGGGCGTCACCTGGACGGAGCCGGATGCGGATGGGGGCATAGGGAAGGGGTCCCTTCTGTGAGTGGTGCCCGGCCGGGTGCCGGCAGGACGCTGAGGTGCGCGTGGCAGTTGCGGACGGGCCGGGGCTATCGGGGTGGGCTCCCAGCGGGTGCCGTGCCCGCGGGCCGGACCGGCCTGCTCCACGGTGACGGTGACCGGGTCGTCGCCGGTGTCGAACGCCGACGCCCGCGCCCACTGCCATGCCCAGTCACCGGACGAGGCCCCGGCGTTCGGGGCGCTGGTGCCGGTGCTGCTGGGGTCGGGTGCGGAAGGCTTGCGGGGGCTGGTCCGCTGGCGGCGGGGGCCGCCGGATGCCTTCCAGTCCGCGCGGCGCTTGTTCCAGCGGCCGTCGATCGTCTCGTGTACGGCCTGCCAGAACGTGGTGCGCCCGCCGGGTGTCCAGCCGGTGTTGACCGGTCCGGGTCCCGTGCCGGCGGCCCGGCCGGAGCCGCCGTTCACGGGGCCTGTCCGGTCCTTCCAGCGGGCCGACGGTTTGTCTCCGGTGGCATCCCAGAACGTCGGACCACCCTTCTTTGCCGCCTTCACGGCATTGCGGACGGCAGCCTTCGTGGCAGCAGTGTGCGCGCCGCCCGTGCCCTTGCCGCCGGACGAACCGCCAGTGCCGCTGGCACCGCCAGTGCCGCTGCTCTGCTTGCCCTTGGACCACCAGTCGGCGACCTTGCGGCCTACCGACCGGCGGCCGGAGCTCCCGCCCGACCCGCCCGAGGCGCCGCCGCTGGATCCGGCACCGCCACCACGAGCACTGCCCCACGACCCGCCGCCCCGGGAACCGTTCCCGGAGCCGGCGCCGCCGCGGGTGCTGCTTGCTGAGCCTCCGAAGGTGCTCCGGCCAGATCTGCTGCCGGAGCTCCCGCTGCCGGAACTGCCGCCTCGTCCTGGACCGTGGGTCCGGCCGGGCCCGTTGTGGCTGCCCAACGGCGTGCTGCCGCGTCCCGATCCGGGCCGAACACCCGGGCCCGTTCCAAGGCCCCCACTGCCGTTGCCGCGGCCGGACGTCCCGGCGCCGCCCCTGCCCCGGCCGCCACCGGTTCCGCTGCCGAGCACCGAGCGGCCGTAGTCGTGGCCGGACGGCACACCACGGCGGCGGACCCCAGACGCTTCGGCTCCCAGCCGGTGCGCGTCGGCGTTCGCCTTCGCGGCCAGCAGCTCGAGCTCGCGGCGGTGGCGGGCCGCCTCGGCCCTTAGCGGGACTGCTTCCTTGACCCAGGTCTGCATGCCCTCGAACGCCGCGAGAGCGATGGCGAGGATCGCCGCGAGCGAGAGCGCGCCCGCGCGGGGTGCACCCGCATCAGGCGTGCCGGGCGGGTCGGCACCCTCGCTGCGCAGTACCGCCGCCCCGTCCGGAGCGGCCGGTGCGTGCGGGATGTCGGGGGCGTCCCACGGTGAGATTCGAACGCCCCCGCCCTCGCCGGGATCGGCGGGAGCGGGGGCGGAGAGGTCGGGTGCGGGGGGCAGATCCGGAGGCGGCGCAGAGCCGATCCGGGGGAGTGTGAGGACGTTGTCCGGGCGTTCGTCGTCGGACACGACCCCTCCCTTCCTGGTAACCGTCCGTGACAGCAAGAGGCGCCCTCGCACGCGTACGCGTACACGTGGTTGGGACCCCCGGTCAAGGACTCTCGGGCGGTGATGATGACGGTGATGATGACGATGATGCTCACTGGCAGTGAGCGCGGTACAGACGCTCCAGCTCCTGCGACAGAGCGTTGAACGTGGCGTGGTCGCCGGTCCGCTTGACCTTCTGGAGCGCGCCGATTTTCAGCAGGTCGTGCCAGGCCCGGAAGAAGGCTTCCGGACCCTCGGAACGGGCCTGTTCGAATCGGCGGTTCCAGTGCGCGGCCTGCCGCGGGGAGAGGCCGGCGGCCATCAGGCGCCCCGCCGCTGCTGGCCGAAGAAGTCGCCGAGCAGCTTCGGGGCGCCGCCCCCCGGCTGGTCGTCGTCCTGTCCGGCCGGGGCGAGCCGCTGCAGCGTCTGCTCGGCGCTGTTTCGGGCCGCGGCGTGCAGGGACGCCTTCCTGTCGGCCTTGGCCAGCTCCTTGTCCCTGCGGCGCTGGAGCACGGTCTCGGGCATGGTCTCCTCGTACGCGGCCGCCGTGGAGTTGATGGCGCGGGCGGCCTTGCGCAGGGCTCGCGCCGCGTCCCGCAGGGGCTTGGCGCGCTTACGGGCCCTGGAGGCGGCCGACAGGCCAAAGGGCAGGTCACCGGGCAGACGCCGGGTCTTCACGTCGGCCTGGAGGGCGTCGGCGAGGCCGTCGTAGGACTGCGCGTCGTTCAGCAGGCTGCCGCGGTGCGCGGCCTGCCAGCCCTCGCGCTGCCCCGGAACGGCCAGAGCCTGCACGCCATGCGTGACGCGGGATGAGATGTCTTTGCTGGTGGTCACCTGGGGATTCCTCCGGATCGGGTTGCTTGCTGTACTTGGGGGCTGTCGACTGGCTTCCGGCAGTCACGGCGAGGGCCAGCCCAGGTCGAATGGGCTGGCCCTCACTGGTGTGTGCCGGACGGGTGATTCAGCTCAGGTGCTTGTCCGCGTCCTCAGGGCGCAGCAGGCCGGCCTTGGAGAGCAGGCGTACGGCGCGGGGCTGGTTGACGGAGAGCTTGGTGCGGGCCTGGTAGAGGGTGACGAAGCCGTCGGCGTCTCGGGGCAGGTCCTGTACGAGGAGCAGCAGTTCGTCGTCGGTCCGTACAGGCGTACCGGTACGGTCTGCGCCCGCCGCCGTGCCGCCGGTTCCGGTTGCGGGAGGGGGCGTGGCAGCCGTACCTGTACGGGCAGCCGGTACGCCGTCACCGCCGACCTGTGTTCGGGCGCTGACCGTACCGGTACGCCCCTGTGCGGCTGCGCTGGCCGAACCGGTACGCGCTGCAGTCGCCGTACCTGTACGCCGTCCCCTGTGGGGGGTGGTGTGTACGCCGCCTGTGCGGTCGCTGTACGGCCTGGTCGCCGCCACTTCCTCGCTGTCGTTGTGCGGCGGGTGGGAGGTGGGGCGTACAGGGTTCGTACCGTTCGGTCCGATGCCCTCACCGTTCGGCCGTACCGAGCCGTGAGTGACGTACTGGTCGTGGCTGGCGGTGCCCGTACGACTGGACGGTGCAACGTTCGTGGCGTCTGTACGGCTGTGCGTACCTGTACGGGCGGTCGTTCCGTTTCCGGAGCCTGTACCGGTACGGCTGTCCGCGGCATCCGTACCGTCGTGTCCGTCTGTACGGTCGTCGTGCATGAGTGAGTGGACGCGCCAGATGACCGCCACGAAGATCAGCACGACGAAGGTGGTCAGTTGCCACGGTGCGGCGTGGCCCTGCTGGACGATGCCGGACTGCTCGGTCAGGTGGTAGGTGACGTTGGCTGACGCCATGAGCGTCAGTGCTGCCGGGATGTCCCGCTTGGCGCGGAACGCGGTGACGCAGTAGACGTCGATGCTGACGGGCAGCAGCGGGGCGACGTAGGTGTTGATGCCTACCATGCAGGCCAGCTCGTACTCGCCGGAGGCGGCGAGGCCGACGCCGGCGGCGAGGGCGATCCACGGGGCGGTCTTCCATGCCTTGCGGCTGACACCGGCCAGCCGGTCGTGGCGGCGGGAGTTGGCCTTCTTCGCTTCCCTGGCCTCGTCGAGCAGGCGACGACCGCGGGCTTCGTCGGCCTGCGCCCGCTCGGTGATGCTGCGGGCCTTCTTCGCCGCGTCGGTGGTGATGCGGTCGGCTTCCTTGTGGGCGGCTTCCCGTAGCTGCGCGGCAACCGTCTTGGCTTCGTCCCGCAGCCGCTCGCGCTGCTTGTCGCAGGCCTGCTTGAGGCCGGCAAGCTCGTCAGTAAGAGCGTTGCGCTTGGCGGCAGCCTGAGCGTCGAACTGGTCCGTCAGCTCGCGCAGCTTCTCGCGCAGGTGGGTGCGGGCCTGCTCCGCGTCGGTGTGGGCGGCGGCGACGTAGGTGTCCGCTTCGCGGCGACGGTCGTCGGCCGCCCTGACCGCGTCCGCGTACAGAGCCTCCGCCTCAGCGCGGCGGCCGTCGTACTGCTCGGCCGCCGTCGCCGCGAGCTGGGCGAACCGCTCGTGGGCCTGGTCGACCTCCCGCTGGGCGGCGGCCACCAGGGCGTCGGCCTGCTCCTGCGCGCGGGCCAGGATCTGGCTGGCCTCGCTGCGACGCTGGTCGACCAGCGTGCTGATCTCGGTGAGATCGGCCTCCGCCAGGCGTCGTAGTTCGGCCACCGCCTTGACGGTCGCTTCGCGGTCGGTGGCTGCCAGTTCGGTGAGATCGACGACCTGCTCACGGGCCTGTGCCACCAGGGCGGCAGCGCGGTCGCGGGCCTCCGCCACAAGCCGGTCGGCCTCGCCGCGCGCCGCCTCCGCCTCGCTTTTCGCCGCCGACCGCTGTGCGCTGGCCGCCAAGTCGGCGTCGGCGGTGATGCCAGCAGCGCGGTTCTGCGCGTCGGTCATCAGGGCGGTGACCTGGTCGTGCGTCTCGGCGACAGTGCGCGCGGCCGCACGCTCGGCCGCTGCCTGGAGAGCGGCTGCCTGCTCGCGCGCGACGTCGATCACGTCGACGGACCGGTCCCGGGCGTCTGCGACGCGGGCCAGCGCCACGAAATCGACCTCCGTCTGCTGGGCGGGGGAGGCGGCGGGCTGCGCAGTCGGTCGGGCTGCCGTCGGCTTCTGGCGGCCGGTGGGCCTGTTACGAGTTCGAGCGGACACGCCGCCTCCTTCCGGGTCGGGTACCGCCCCCGGCAGGGGCGGTGGTTCACGGGTGGGGTAATCAGTCACGCTCGCCAGGCAGGTCCGCCTGCTGGTTGGCGGTCGCATGCTGCTGGATCAGCCAGGCGATAGCGGCCGCCGTCATGTCGTCGACCGCGCCGTCGGTGTGCAGGGGCGCGGTGTCGATGTCGCGCATCGCGTCGACGGCCGGCAGTAGTCGCATGTACTCCGGGCTCGCGGACACAATCGGCGCGCGCGACGGCAACGGCGTCAAGTCGTAGGTGCCGCCTATACAGCCCCGGTCGACACGGCAGACGAAGGTGTGTCCGGCCTGCCCAGTCCAGAACATCTCTGGATCGCGGTAGAGGACGAACTGGCCCCGCTCGAACCTGGTAACGGGGGCGGGACTGCGGGTGCTGACGTGCACGGCTGCTCCTCTCACAGCGGTCCGGGCTGTCCGGCTCCCCGTCACCGTCCGCGCCGACCGCCAGCGGTTCGGCAGTCGGCGTGGGCGGATCAGGCAACCGTCAGACCAGGACCAAGACGGGACGGTGTGGGGCGATGACCCGGCCGTCGGGGAGCAATTCACCGGTGTCCTCGAACAGCACGACGGCGTTGCACAGCAGCGACCAGCCCTGTTCCGGATGGGCGACCACCACGGCGGCGGCCTCCCGGTCCGGGCTGTCCGCCGAAGGGCACAGCGAGTCGTGCAAACACAGTGAGGACGGCGTGCGGTTAGACGGGGCGGTGACGGTGGGGACGGGCATCGAGGCCTCCCAGCAAGGTGAGTTGGTCGCGCGGCTGCGCGGCTCCCCTGGACCGCGCACAGCCCGGCCCGCCGCAGATGTGCGGCGGGCCGGGCTGTGCGGGTCAGGCAGCCGACAGAATGGCGGCGTCGAACCGGGCGGGGTCAGACGTGCACGAGCTCCATGACGCTGGCCAGGCCGTCGCGGTACATCGCGACGACGGTGAGCGGACGGCCGTCGCGGGTGCGCAGCTGCTCGCCCCGGGCGTCCTTGGTGTGGACGACCGGCTCGGACCCCGCGAGCAGGTTCGCGGCGATCGTGCGGTGCGCCTCGTCATCGTTCAAGCGGGTCCGCATCGCGGGCAGAACCGGCCCGGAGAACGTCTGGTAGGTGGTCTCGAATAGCATTGGATCTCCCGAAGAGTGGGGGGTCAACGCCGTTGCTGGCGCTGGCGGTTGAGGTAGGCGTCCTGCAGCCGGGCGAACACCTCGTACAGCTGCTGGCCTGTCGGGCAGCGGCTGGTGTCGGAGCACGGCGTACAGGCGTCGCGGTGGGTGCGGTGCGCGGCGGCCGCAGTCTGGTACCGGTCGAACAGGTCGTCCCTGGTCATCACCGAGGTCGATCCTCAGACCGCTTGTTGACTGCCTTGACCTTCCGCGACAGTTCGGCCTTCTCCTGCTCGGTGAGGCGCACGACGGCGGCGGTCACGCCGTCACCTCCCCGGTGGTGGGGCTGGCGGCCGCGAGGCGAGCGCGCATCTCCGCCAGCGTGCGCGGTGCGCGCCGCTCGTAGGGGATCCGGGCGTCCTGGTCGCGGACGACGGCCAGGAGGTGCTGCTCGAGACGTCGTTGGGCGTCATCGGTCGTGATCGGGCGTGTCATGCTGTCAGCCACAGGAACTCCCATTCCTGGTCAGGCGGCCTCGGAGGGTGAGAGCTCCGGGGCCGCCGTCTGTGGCCGGCCGGACGGCCGGCCACGGCCCGCCTCCCACCCCCCACGGGGCGGGGGTGGGGGGGGGACCGTGGCGGATAGTGAGGGCGCCCGCACGTTGGCGGGCGGGGTCCGGCCGAGGCGCAGCAGGTAGTA
>NZ_JBHXDQ010000010.1:88646-175686 GCF_042725875.1 Streptomyces sp. NPDC127038
CGGGCTCCCCCCCCACACCCCCCAACCACCCCTCACCCGGCCCCCGGCGCCCCGGCCCCTCCCCCCCCCCCCGCCCCGCCCCCCCCGCCCCCCGCCCCCCCCCCCACGGCCCGCCTCCCACCCCCATCGGGCCGGTGGTGGGAGGGGGACCGTGGCGGATCGTCAGGCGGCCGGCACGTAGGCGGCCGGGGTCCGGCCTTCGCGCAGCAGGTAGTCGGACGTCGTCCACGCCGAGCCGACCGCGAACGGGATCCCGTCGGGGCGCAGGGTGTCGCGGACGATGACCGCCCATCGTGCGCTGGTTCGGCGCAGGAGCTGCGCAGCCTCGCGTGGATTGGTGACGAGCGCGAGCACCTCGAAGCGGCCGTCCACGTTCTGGTAGATCGCGCCGGGGCGGCGCGGGCCGATCTCGGCGTCGGCCCGGGCGTGACGCGGATGCGGGCGGGGGTTGGTCGGAGTCGGCCGGTCCGGCGTCTTCTCGTGCAGGACCGGCCGCTTCGGCAGGGGCGTCCTAGTGGTCAGGGCGGGTACGGCTGTCATGCTGAGCATGCGGGTCGTCCTCTCAGGAAGGGTGACCTGCGACAAAGAACCCCCAGGGGCGCAATCCCTGGGGGTTCGTCGCGTCACGGCCCCGCCAGTTGAGGCGGGGAGTGCGTCCTGCGCACTCCGCCGACTACCGTGCCTCGCTCATGGCAGGCGCGGTCGCCAGCGGGCAGCGTAGGCTGCGGATCAGTTCTGCTGTTCGGCGTCGCGGGCGTCCATCTCGGTCATGAACTGCTCGAATTCGGCCAGGTCCGTCTCCTCGTAACCAGCGCACAGTTCTTCGAATGTGACGTCGTCGTCCATGCGTGCTCCTTGCTCGTGCTCGGGTGGATGTCGTACGGGACGCCAAGGGGCTGGTCACCCTGTGGGTGCCAGGGCCTTCGTCGTTCATCCGGATTGGCTCAGCTCGCGCGGTGTTGGGGATGCAGAGTCTCGAGTGGTACTGGCGGTGCGGCCAGCGGTGCATCGCCGTCGGGCTGCTGCGCGCGGCGGGCGTCGGCATCGCGAACCGCGGACTCGGTCAACGCCCACTGCATCTCGCGCAGCAGCCACATGGGGCGGCCGTCGCTGTCCGGCGGCGCCTGCTTCTGCGCGGCGATCTGGCTGACGGCCAAGGCGGGGGCGACCTTCGGCTTGCGCAGCACAGTGGTTGGGCGGCGATGGCCAGTTTGGGCGTGGCCGTCTTCCAGGCGCTCCTGCCACTTCTTGACCGTGACATCGACGATAAGTAGGCGGTTGCTGCCCAGGCGGCAGCGCACTGCGGCGTCCTTGCCCGCGCGGCCGGTGTCGTGCGGGACGACCTTCGGTGTCTTGGTCCCGAGGCCGGTGATCGGCACCCACGTCTCACAGTCGGGGCAGACCAGCGAGGCGCAGGCGGGACGCAGGTCAACCTGGTGGGGTTTGAGAGTAGAGAGTGATAACGCCGGGCGACCGTTGACCGTGCGGGAACGGGTCCGGCTCTGGCGGGGGCGGGCGGTGCGCTCAAAGGGCGAGGTAGGCATCTGGACTCCTCATATACGCGTGGCCGGGGCGCGTCGCGATGCTTTCTCTGCCCTGCGGGCCGCACGGCACGAGGCCGGCGTCCCGCAGGACAGACAGCGCACAGCGCTGCGACGTTCACGCAGTCGTCGCGGCCGTCAGGCTCCGGGGGAGTTCGATGAGGCTCTCAACCCCGGCCGTCCCGAGGGACGGACGACTACTGCGGTGGTGCTGAGGGGCGTAGCCCCTGCTCAGCGGTTGGGCTGATCAGTCGTCTAGGGCCGGGGGCTGAAAGCTCTCAAGAGCCGCGGCGGGAATCTGGAGTGCCCCGTCGCGAACTCCCGCGCAGCGAGCGCAGCGCCGTTGGCTGGGTTCAGCCTTCAGCTTGCCGCTCGCGATCCATCGATAGACCGTTGCGGGGTGCGTCCGCATCCGCCTGGCTACTTCCTTCACGGAGAAGTGGGTCGGCGGTGACAACGGTTCCATGAGTCCTCTCCCTCGTCGGGAACGCGACGAACGTACTACCTTTCGCGAAAAGTAGCAAGGTTCTGCATCGGCGTGCAGTTGAGCCACCAGGGCACTTATCGTGAAAGGCGGTAAGGTTCGGCGATCGCAGGGAGCGGGAGGACAAGCTGGTGAGCGACGAATGGATCAGCGCTTCGGAGCCGTATCTCGCACCGCGCAGCGTGGGGGAGCGAGATGCCTGGTCGGATGAATCCGCAGCTCGGGAACGCAAGGGCGGTCAGCAGTTGACATTCGCTGGCCCTATCGAGCCCCCAGCCGACGTCGCACGGGCTTTGGGTATCCAGGCCGGCGAGGAAGCGGTCGCACGAAAGCGGATCATCACGCTCGACGGGCAGCCAGTGGAACTCACCGACACGTACTACCCGTCGGCCATCGCGCTGGACACCCCTCTTGCCACCCCACGCAAGATCAGGGGTGGAGCTGTCACGCTTCTGGCGAGCCTCGGCTTCACGACAGCGCAAGTCCACGAGGACGTCAGCGCGCGCATGCCCACTGCCGCGGAACTGGAAGCCCTACACCTTGATGGCTCCGAGCCTGTCCTGACCCTGCTTCGCGTGCACGTCGCCGCCGACGGAAAGCCGCTGCAGGTGGACGCCATCACCATGCCGTCGAACGATCGCCACCTCCACTACAGCTTGAAGAAGCAGGGATGAGCCCCACGGCCGAAAGTGCAACCGCCGACCCGCGCCCTCTCCACGAGCGGATCGCTGCCGACCTACGCGACCAGATCAATGCCGGGGACTACCCTCCGGGCACCGCCATCCCGTCGACTGAGCAGCTCAAGACGCGCTTCAATGCCTCGAACGCCACGGTTCAGAAGGCGCTGGGTCTGCTCAAAAGGGAGGGTCTCGTCGTCGGGCGCGCGGGAAGTTCCGTGCAGGTGCGCGGACTTCGCCGCCAAATCATGACCCCGGCCTTGTACTCGGCGCCAGCAGCGCCGGGTGGGCGGTACCGGTGGATCGCTGAAGCAGAGAGGCGCGGTCAGTCCGGCACTTCAAAGCTGCTGGAGGTGGGAGAAGTCGTTCCCCCTGGCGACGTACGGGAGGCACTCGGCCTCGATGAAGGCCAGAGAGCGGTTCTCCGGAAGCAGATTCTGTTCCTGAACGAAGAACCGTGCGAGTTGGTGAAGTCGTACTACCCGTTGGATCTGGCGGCCGGCACAGCACTGATGCTGAGGAAGCGGATCCGTGGCGGTAGTCCAGCGCTGCTCGCCGAAGCTGGCTACCCGCCGGCCCGGACCCTGGATCGCGTCTCAGCCTGTATCGCTACACAAGAGCAGTACGAGGCTCTGCAGTTGCCCAGCGATCTACCGGTCCTTCGCACCCTGCGCGTGGTCCTTAGCCAGGACGATCGGGTGATCGAGGTGACTGAGATGGCAAAGGCCAGTCACCTCTACGAGCTTCAGTACGAGTTCTGACGCGGCGCAGGGCGCCTGGTGCATCCTTGCCGCATTTCGCGAAAGGTTGGTAGCTTGAGCGCGGCAGGTGGATCTCGGGAGGGGAGGCCCAACCACGGGCATCCCGCCCCTGGGCCCAACCACGGGCATCCCGCCCCTGCCCTCGAGATCGCGGCTATGGAAGGAGGCGCCCGCCGATGAGTCTTCAACCGGGCCCAGTCCAACTCCGCTCACAGGGGGAGTTGATGGATCTGGCCTCTCCGGCCCCTCGCACTCAGCGGCGAGCCGCGCGCAAATGCATTCGGGAGATTCTTCAGAGACCGACAGTTCAAACACCTGTACGTCGCCGGTATTTGCGTGCGATTCCAAGAGGAAACCGGGTCTGCCGCCCATTCCCCTTCTGACGACACGTCGTCCCTGCCATAACGGCGGCTGCCTCGGGGGAGTATCGTGGGCCCGAGCTTGATCAAAAGAATGGCCCCCACGACCTTGGACAAGTCGAGGGGGCGGGCACGACGGGTCTTGTGATGGGGACCCGACGGCCGGACGACCACCCTTTTCACAAGTCAAGGTGATCGACATGCATCAGGGTACCCGCACCCTGGCCTCGACACACAGCACCCCGCCGTGGGGTCAGCAGCGCCCGTGCGCAAGCTGGCCCTTCAGCGGGGCGTTTGCGTTGGGGCGAGCATCTCTGCCCACGCTCTCCCGCGAAGGGAGCAAATTGGCGTAATCGCGACAGGCGGCGCCCGCACAGCGGGTCTTCTAGCCGCCGAGACGCCCGGCCACCCAGGTGATTAGCCGTCACCTCGGCTATGGCGCCTCATCTGCCACCAGGGGCTTAGCAGGCCCCTGAAGGAACCGGCGAACAGTTAGCAGCTGCTGCCGGTTCGAGCTTGGTTCTCACCGAACCACGAAGTGCCAGAGGGCCCTTCGCTATACCCACTCTCATGTGAGAGAAGGACAGAACCCATGTTGCAGCATCGTGCTGCTCTTTGTCAGCCCAGCCATGCCCGTTTGGCGCATTTTATGGCGTCTATCCGGTCACAGTTTCTCTCCTGGTCCGGAGGTCTGCCACGCGAGCGGGCCACACGGAGGCTCTCGGTTGCGTTCATGTGGGCCCCCCTGTGAGCGCCGTGGCGGTTCCCGCTCCGCGTTCTTCCGTCGACAGGACACCTTGCGCTGCGGGACCCTCGCGCCAACGGCGTCGGTTGAGGGCGGTCCCGGAGGCTGCCGACCGGCCGGCTTCCACGGAGTTGGGCGACCCTCTCCAGTTGTCGAAGGGGATGCGGACTCGGCTGCTCGCGGCGGTGCGCACTCTGCTGGCCGACCCGTCGTTGGCCGGTGTGCCGGACGCGGCCCGGCTGGCGGCGGTGGTGTTGTTCGCGAAGTCGCGTGCGCCACAGGGCCGCCCCGACGACGGCCAGACGTCGACGTGGGGTGCTGAGCTGGGGCGTTGGCTCGGGGTGACGGAGTCGTCTGTCCATCACGACGTGCTGCCTGCGCTCCGGGAGTCCGGTGCGGTGCGGACACGGGTGGTGATGGACGCGAAGGGGCATCCGACCGGGCTGGACTGTCTGGTGATGCCGCTCTGGCGTGCCCGTCGTGCCGGTGTCGCCGGGCACGCGCTGGCGTTGTCGCGGGCGGAGCTGGCGGTGTTGCTGCGGTTGTGCGAGGTCTTGTTCGGGCCCGGCTGGATGCCGAAGGACAAGGCACCGATTCCGGCCGGGATGCTCGCGTCCCGTACGGGCCGGGGGGCTGCGACGGACCGGCTCGGGCTGCTGCTGATGGTGCTGTCGACGGGGTCGGCGGGCTGGCTTCAGCTGTGCCCCGGTTCGGTGGACACGTCCCGGGGGCGTCCGGCGGCGACGGTCGCGCGGCTGCTGGGCTGTACGGCGGCGGCCGGAGCGAAGGTACTCAAGCGCCTCCAGGAACACGGTGTCGCGGACGTGGTACGCAAGCAGACCGGCTCGGGCCTGAACGCGCAGTCGCGGGTCCGCTTGGTGCCGGTTGCCCAGGCCCACGGCGTGGCCGTGCGGGAGGCCCGCCCGGCGGCGAAGGCCCTGCTTTCAGACCTCGCCGATACTGCATCCGGAGATCGTGAGTCCGGCGAGACGAGCGAGACCCTTGCTCCGACTGGGATCGAGGGCCCCGGCCAGGACGGGATGACCGGATCGGCAGACCTCGCCGCAACTGCACAGCACCACGCTCTCCACGCCTCTGTTGTCGCTCCTGGTGGTTCTCTCCCGCTCTCTGGTGGCTTTTCCGGCGAAGGCCGTGGTGGGATCCACGGTCTACCGGACCGCGCGTGCGCGGGCGAGGACGGCGGCCCGCTCCGCGGGGAACAGCAGGAGAACTCCCGGTCGATCAGCAGCGAGAAGCCCGGCCGCGGGCCGGTGGACGACGGTTCGGTGCGGGTCGGGGCCGGTGAGGGCCAGGGCAGGCAGCAGCGGGGCAGGGTGCCGCTGCCACCAACGGATCTGCTGGCCGTCCTGGACCCGGTGGACCTGGTGTGGGCGCGTCTGGAACGTCCGGCCGCCCGCCGCCTGGTGGCGGCCGCCGCCCGCAGCGAGCTGGGCAAGGTGGTCGGGTTCGCCGGCCGCGTCGATGCGCCGCAGGTCCTCGCCGACCGGCTCGCCCGGCGTCTGGCCGACCAGATACGGCTGGCCGGGCCGATCAAGGACCCGGTGGGCTGGCTGATCGGCCTCGGGCTCCCGCAGCGTCAGCAATGCGGCGACGTACGGTGCGACGACCGAGTGCTGCTCGACTCCGGCCAGGAATGCCCCCGGTGTTCAGAACGGCAGGAAGACCGCCGGGAACAACGCCACGCTGTCGCGGCCGCCGTCGACGCTGCGATGCCCGGTGCCTCGCAGGCGGAGCGCCGAGCGGCCACCGCTACGCAGCTGCATCAGGACGTGACGGCCAGGGCGTGGGCGCAGGTGTACAAGTGGGACCAGGTCCGCGCCCGGCAGGCCGCCGCAGCTCAGAGCCGTATCAAAGCCGCGGCCGCGCAGCCCGAGGGCCGGGCCCCGGCCGCACCGGTGGCCCTGGTCGCGCTGCCCGCGCCCCGTCCGGCCGCCGTCGCCCCGGTCCCGGAAGTCGCGGACGTCTACGACGACCAGGAGCTGGTCCTCGAGGACCTGACCCGCGAGCAGGTGCTGGACTGGCGCAACCGCGCCGCCGCAGACCACCAGATCGTTCACGACCACATCGCCCGGTACGGCGAGCACTCCGCGCAGCGCCTGTTCACCAGGTCGTTCGTCGCGACCGTGCAGCGCCTCGCGGGCCTTGGGCACCTGGACCTCGGCTACAGCTCGTGGGGGCAGGCATGAACGGCAGCGAGGTGTCCGGCGTCGACCTGGCCCGGGTCGCGCTGCGGGCCGCGATGGAGGCGGCACGCGCCAACGGCGGCGGCCCGAAGGCGAAGGCGAAGCCGCGGATCGTGCGTACGGTGCGCCGCGACGGACGCGAGCCCATGGGCCTGGGTGCCGCGATCGGCGCCCTGGTCACCGAGCGCGCGTGGGAGCTCCCAGCCGCCGGTGCGACGCTGCGCGAACGGTGGGCGGCCATCACCCCCGAGCTCGCCGGGCACGTCGCCGCCGTGTCCTACGACGCCGACTCGGGACAGCTCACCGTATGCCCGGAGTCGGCTGCCTGGGCGACGAAGGCCCGGCTGGAGCAGACCCGGATCATCGCGGCCGCCAACCAGTCGGCAGGCCGCACGGTCGTACGCACCCTGCGGATCCTGGCGCCCGGCACGGTGTCGGTGCCCGAGCCGGCCGACTCCGATCCGGAGCCCGCGGCCGCCGGGCAGCCACGTACTCGGGAGACCGCCTCGGATGGCTACCGCCGCGCGCTCGCCGCGCACCAGGAGGCGGCACCACCGTCGCGGATGGACCCGCACATCACGGCGGCGGTGGAGCGGCAGACCGCCGCGATGCGCGAGCTGTCCCGCAGGGCGTTTCCCGAGCCCGACGCCGTTCAGGACGCTGCGTCGGCCCCGATCGAGCAGGCACTCACCGAGCGTCGCCGCCAGGCCGCGGCGACCGAGGCCGCCGCGTTACGCCGGGCCCGCGTCGAACGCCCCAGACCCGATCCAGAACTTGGGCAACGGGCCCTCTCCATCGTCTGTGAGCAGCAGCGCTGTCCGCCCGAGGTCTGGTCTAGTCGGTTTCCACCAGCTGTCCCGAGGGATTGACCCGGCAGTGGAAGAGATGGAACGGGCCGCCCCGCTCGGACAGAACAGTGGGATTGCTCGTGAGCTGCAGTACCCGCTGGCGGTAGCGCCAGCCCGTTCCGTACTGCGCCCGCCGGACACCGGAGGGGTTGGTCTCCCATTCGGCCAGGTGCTGGACCAGGGCCTCGAGCGTCTCGCCGTCCTGGAGTGTCAGGAGCGGCGAAGCGGGGGCTTCCTGCAGTACGGCGACGATGGTGTGCGCAGTCTGGGCGCTGAACCAGATCGCCGGGTTCGCGTCGGCCGCGCCGGACCGCAGCCGGACCAGGGTGTTTTCCAACGGGTCGGCCGCCCACGGCTTGCTCTTGGACAGCGCCGGCTCCTCGCTCAGCCAGGCCAGCAGAACGCGGCACTCGTGCCCGTTCAGACCGAACCCGTCGCCGGCGAACAGGGCGTGGAAGATGCGCAGCAGGACGTCGCGGCGGCGCGGCCGCTGGCGGCGCTGGACAAGGCAGTGCCAGCACAGCCAGCCCATCGGCGTGTACGGGATCTCCTCCGCGAACGCGACGCGGCCGATCATCTCGCCCGCTTCGTAGCAGTCACCGCACAGCCCGCACCTGCCCGCGACACCGGCCGCCTTGACCCACCGGGGCCGAGGCAACCGGCCGATACCTCCAGGGCGGTCGACGCGAGTGACCCGCCGCAGACGTGCGCGATAGCCCCTCCGGCCCTCCTGCTCACACACACCGAGCTCTCGGAGAACCTCCCGCAGGTCGTCGTCATCGGCGTCGGACAGGCGGGGCACGTTGACCAACTTGAAAACGCGGTCCCACAGGGCTCCGGACTCCTCGCCGACAGCCTTGGAGAGCGTGTCGACCGCCAAGGTCACCTGCTTGCGCAGGGCGGTCCCAGTCAGGGCTTCCGTCTCGTCGTCACGAGCCTGGATGTCCTCGACGGCGAACAGGGTCATCAGTGGGGGTCCGTCTCTCTGAGCAGAATCTTCGCTCACACCCTGCACCTGGTGCCCGGGGGCCGTCGGACCTCACCACCCGACGAGGGGAGCAGGATTCACTCGCCCGGCGGAGCGCGTAACCGGATGTGGGCGCGCCCTGCCGAAGTGCACTGCAGGCAGTACCCCCACGAAACTGACGTCGCCCGTGCAGCGGCCCCTCACCGCGCCCCAGCTGAACGTGCACAGTGGCAGATACGCCGAAGCTGCCGCGCGTCACCGCGCCGCGACGCGCCCCAGTGAACTCGACGCAGACGTAGTGGCGTTGAGACCTTCAGAGGCCGCGGAGACCGCCCGCTTCCTGCCCTCGCGATGGGCCGTCGACGTCGGCGATAGGCCAAATGTGCAGGTCAGGAGCCTGCATGCGTCGGCTTCAAACTGTGGACAAGATCACACTCCCTCGGGGAACCCATGATCGAACCCCTCTGTTCACACCTGATTCACAAGAACTACTGTCCCAGTTCACTGATCGAATTCAGGCCACGCCGATCCCACCACCTCTCGTAGGTGTCTTCGGCATGCCCTGGAGCGGTGGTTGTTTTGTTGGGCTGCCCTTGCACGTGCTGCAAGTGGCACATGCAAGGGGGGTTCGGGTGGCTGCAAAGCGCGCGAGATACCTGTCAGTTGGGATAGCCGGCGCACTGATGGCCGGCTTGCTGTCGACGATGTCGGTGGTCTCGCCAGGCGACGCCGCGGCTGCGGAGGATTCGACACCTGTCGTACCGTCGCAACCGCTCGGGGCGGTGCAGGCGCAGCATGCAGAAGAGGCGGGCAAGGCGCTGCCGGCGCCGAAGTGGCCGAAGGCCGCGGAGGCGATCGTTGACCTGTCGCAGGCGGCGCCCGGCGATCCGGGCACGGTGACCGCCAGCCCGTCGGCCTCTGCGGGCAGCGACGTCACTGAGGTCGCGAACGTCGTCGAGGTCGCCCCCGCGGACGACGCCAGTTCCGCCTCGACGCAGCTGTCCCGTTCACAGCTCGCCGCGGACGACACCCCTACGGCGCAGCCGACCACGTCACCCGATGCGTCGCTCCAGCCGGACGACACCGACGATCCGACCGCGGAACCCTCCGTCACGGACACGTCCGACGCGACGGCTTCGGCCTCCTCGGCCTCCGCTGACCCTGTGGCGAGTGCGTCGCCGCAGCCTTCGGACTCGGAGTCCACGCCGCCGCCCGCCACCGACGCGGATCCGGTGACGCCGGACCAGGTCGAAGTACGGGTCCTGGACCACAACGACGTCGCCCCGGCCGGCGGCATCGGCCTGGGCGTGCAGGTGACCCGTACCGACGGTGTCACCACCCCCGGGCAGGTGCAGGTCTCGATTGACTACTCGGGCTTCAAGTACGCCTACGGCGGCGACTTCGCCGACCGGCTGCAGCTGGTGAAGCTGCCCGCGTGCGCCCTGCAGACGCCGGAAGCCGAACAGTGCACGCAGCGGGAATCCGTGCCCGTGGACAACGACACCGCCAAGGGCACGCTGACCGCGACGGTCGAGGCCGAGCCCGACAGCGACGGCCTGTCCTCCCAGCTGGGCAGCGGCTCGGCCTCCGTCTACGCGGTGACCACGGGATCGTCCTCGACACAGGGCGACTACCGGGCCTCCACCCTGTCACCGACCGGGTCGTGGGACGTGTCGGCAGGCTCCGGCGCCTTCACCTACAACCTCCCCGTCAGCCTGCCCAAGCCCGCACAGGGCAGTGCGCCGTCGTTGTCCCTGTCGTACAACTCGCAGTCGGTGGACGGGCGGACCTCGGCGACGAACAACCAGGCGTCCTGGGTCGGGATGGGCTGGGACCTGAACGTCGGCTACATCGAGCGCCGCTACCGCAACTGCTCCAAGGACGGCCTGAAGACCATCGGTGACATGTGCTGGGACTCTCCCAACAGCTCGAAGGAGCCGGACGGAGCCGTCTATGTCATCAGCTTCAACGGCGTCACCTCCCAGCTCGTCCAGGACGGCACCGGCACCGGCTCCTACCACATTCAGGACGACCCGGGCTGGCAGGTTCAGCACCTCTTCGGTGGGTACGGGGCGGACGACGAGTACTGGGTGATCTCCACCCAGGACGGCAGCCGCTACTACTTCGGCTGGGGCCGCAACGAGCGCACCCAGGGTCTGACCGGATCGGTGTTCACCGAACCGGTGGTGGGCAATGACGTGGGCGAGCCGTGCCACGCGCAGTTCCCCGAGCCGTGCACGCAGGCCTGGCGGTGGAACCTCGACCGCACCGTCGACCCCAACGAGGTGGAGGCCGCCTACTACTACGACAAGGAGACGAACTACTACCGTTCCGTCGCCAACACCGACAAGGCCCGCTCCTACACCGCCTCCGGCTATCTCTCCCGCATCGAGTACGGCTGGGCCACCCAGATCACCGGCTCCATGCCCACGGGCAAGGTGGAGCTCAGCCACGTCAAGCGGTGCGTGGAACGCATGGCGGACACGGACCCACTGCGCAACGAGCCGGACCCGTGCCCGTCGATATCCTCCAGCCCCACGTCCTACCCGGACGTTCCGCTAGACCTGCTGTGCGACGGCACATCCGCGGACTACTACTGCGCGGGCAAGACGTACTACCCCACGTTCTTCAGCACGGACATGTTGTGGGACATCAAGACCTACGTGCTGAAGACCACCGGCGTTGACTGGGACCTGGTGCAGCAGTACCAGACCAAGCACGCCCTGCCCAACCCCGCAGGAACCATCGGCAAGACGCTGTGGCTCGACTACGTCCAGCACGAGGCCTACGGCACTGGCGAGGACAAGATCCTGCCCGTCGTCAACTTCGACGGCGTCGACCTGGACAACCAGGTGGGCTCCAGCGAGCTGAACTTCCGCCGCGTCAACACCATCCACGGCGACCTGGGAGCCACCACCACCGTCACCTACGGCCAGCCCGACCCCTGCGACATCGCCAACCTGCCCGACGAGTCCACCAACACCAAGGACTGCTTCTGGCAGAAGTGGACGCCCGAGGGCGGCAGCGAGAAAACGGGCTGGTTCAAAAAGTTCCTGGTCACCAAGGTGACCGTCGACCCGACGGTCACCACCAGCCAGGACGGCGCCCCGGAGATGACCACCAGCTACACCTACGGCGGCGGGGCAGGCTGGCGCTTCACCAACGACCCCCTCACGGCCGACAGTGACGAGTCGTGGTCGGACTGGCGCGGCTACCACACCGTGGAGGTCACCAGCGGCAGCGGCGCGGTCCAGCACACCGCCGTCAGCTGGCTCTACCGCGGCCTGGACGGCGACCGCACCTCCAAGACCGACCCGTCCAAGACCCGGTCGGTGACTGTCGCCGATGGTCAGAGCACCAGCTACACCGACTCGGCCTGGCTGGCGGGCCAGACCATCGAGAGCTCGATGCGCGACGACACAGGCAACTCCCACCAACGGGTCTTCCACCACTACTGGGTCCACACCACGGCCACCTACGACGGCCTGCCCGACGCACGCTTCGTCCGCGAGGACGAGACCACCACCGACACGATGGTCTCCTCCGGAACCGGATGGCGCACCCACGTCGTCCAGCACGAGTACGACGACACCAGCGACCGGTCCACCACCTACGGGCTGCCGCTGCGCATCGACGACCAGGGCGAAAAGGGTGTCTCCGACAACCAGTGCACGACCTGGGGCCGCACCGTCAACACCGACACGCTCGACAGCACGGGCGTCAAACGGTGGATGATCCTCATCCAGGACACCCGCCACTACAACACCGCCGGCGGAAGCTGCGCCGACCGCGCCTCCACCAACCAGGACTCCTACAGCTACACCCTCTACGACAATGCCGCCTCGGTGTCCGCGAACCACCCGGTCGACGGCAACACCACCGAAACCGGCGTCTACACCGTCGCCGGTGACACCGACCCGCAGCGGGAGACGTTCGGCTACGACGGCGCCGGCCGGCAGATCTGGTTCCAGGACGCCGACTCCAACCGCACCACCACCACCTACAACCCGCCCAGCAACTGGCCGGTGGACGGCATCGTCACCACCAGCGCCGACCCGGACGGATCTCCCAACTGGGCTCTTCCGCTCACTCCCTTGACCACCACTGTCTGGCTCTCGCGGCTCTGGGGCGTGCCGTACAAGACCCAGGACGCCAACGGAAACATCACCAAGATCACGCTCGATGCGGCCGGACGCGCCACCGAGGTGTGGGAGCCCACCGAAACGGGCGACAACCCGTCACTGAAGTTCGGCTACACCATCCCCACCGCGACCGGTGGAACCGTCCCGGACGCCGTCGTCGGCTACCCCATGACGACGACGTCCACCCTGCAGTCCGGCAGCACCTACCTCACGACCTACGACTACACCGACGGCCTCGGCCGCGCCCGGGAGACTGAGGCCAATATCCCGGACGGAATACCGTGGACGTACCGGCAGGTCGCGGTGACCCGGTACGACTCAGCCGGCAACGTCACCGGCACCTCCGCCAGCTTCAAGAGCGCAGGCCGCGCAGGCGGCACCGACCCGGTGAGCCCGGCCGTCGCAGACCTGCCGTCCTACACCGACCTGACCCTGGACTGGGCCGGTCGCACCACCATGTCCCAGATCCTCGTCGGTAACGGCACCAGCACCCGGGCCATCGCCGAAGGCCAGACCTGGACCGCCTACCACGGCGACTACAGCACCGTCACGTCGAACGAGCCCGGGGCCACCGACACCTACACCAACGTCTTCGGCCAAACCTCCCAGGTCGTCGAGCACAACGGCACCAGCACCTACAGCACCAAGTACACCTACGACGACAAGGGCCAGCTCAAGCAGATCACCGACCCGCGCAACAACACCACCGTCTACACCTACGACTGGGCCGGCAACGGCACGAGCGTCACCGACCGGGACTCCGGCAGCTCCACAACGAAGTACGACCACAACGGCCGCATCAGCTCGGTCTCGAACAAGGTCGACCCGCTCAACCCGCAGCTGATGACCAACACCCGCACCTACAGCTACGACCACCTCGGTCGACAGACATCCGTCAGCAGGGGCACCACCACGCTGGCGACCTGGCAGTGGGACGGGGTGAGCGGCGGCAAGGGGCAAATCACCTCCGCCACCAGCACCGACACCAACGGCAACAGCTACACCACCAAGACCGACGCCTTCGACAGCCGCGGCCGACCGACCAGCACCACCATCACCCTCCCCGCCGCCCTCACCGGCCTGGCCGGCAACTACACCACCACATACGACTACGACGCCGCCGACCACATCACCGCCGTCACCTACCCCGCCGCCGGCGGTCTGGACCCGGAGAAGGTCACCACCACCTACAACACCCTCGGTCAGCCCACCAATCTCGCCTCCGCCACGCAGACCTACGTCAAGAACACCGACTACTACGACGACCTCGGGCTGATCAAGGAGCGCGACTACGGCTCGCCCCTCGTCGGCGCCAACAAGGTCACCGCACAGCGCAACTACACCTACGACACCACCGACGGCACCCGACAGCTGACGGGCATCACCACGACCACCAGCGTCGACCAGGTCACCACCCAGCAGAGTCAGCAAGACGCATACACCTACGACAACGCCGGCCGTATCACCGAGATCCGGGAACAGGCCACCGGCCAGGACCCCCAGTCGCAGTGCTTCACCTACGACGACCAGGGCCGCCTGACCAGCGCCTACACCCGAGGCACCATATGCAGGTCCCCGGACTGGGTCGGCAACTCCGGTGGCGAGGCCCCGTACAACACGGCCTACACCTACGACCGCCTGGGCAACCTGCAGTCCGTCAAGGACACCAACAGCACCGGCACCGCCGTCAACCGGGACTACCTCTACCCCGGCTACGACGACGCCGGGACCTGGACGACGGCCAACGCCGCCCAGCCGCATGGCGTCCGCAAGATCAACATCAAGACCGACACCACGGTCACCGGAACCGAGGACTTCTTCTACGACACCGCCGGCGAGATGCTCAAGCACATCGAGCCCGGCAAGACCTCCGACTACACCTGGACCCCCCAGGGCCAACTCGCCACAACCACCACCACCGACTCCGGCGGCAGCAAACTCACCGGCTACACCTACGACGCTGGCGGAAACCTCCTCGTGCGGACCACACCGACGGAGACAGTCGCCTACCTCGGTGGCATGGAGGTGCGCAGGGCAGACAACAAGACCACCGCCACCCGCTACTACACCTCCGGCGGCGCGACCGTCGCCATGCGCACCACCACCGGCACCACCACGGGTGACACTCTCACCTACCTGATGGCCGACAGCCAGGCGTCCACCCAGGTCACCGTCGACGCCGTCACCGGCGCCACCACCCGCCGCCGCTACACCCCCTTCGGCGACGAACGCTCCGGAACCCTGCCCACCGGCACCAGCAACGGCTTCCTCGGCAAGACCGAGGACACCAGCACCGGCCTTTCACTCCTTGGCGCCCGCGCTTACGACCCGCACCTGGGACGCTTCCTCAGCCCCGACCCACTCGTCGCCCCCTACGACCCACAGAGCCTTTCCGCATACAGCTACAGCAACAACGACCCCATCAATTTCTCTGATCCCAGCGGCCTCAAGCCGGTCGGCCAATGCGGAACTAGCGGCATCTGCGCGGACGGCACCAGGGAGTGGTACACCCCCAACTCGGACGGCACCTGGACGCCCCAAACGTACGAGCAGGAGGTCGGCGATGACCGCAGCGATGGCACAAACATCACCACGACTACTGTTTCTTCAGGTGGTACAAAAATCGTCTACAAGGAAACCTCGTTCGGCAACGGGCTTTCCGTTCCCGGCGTCCTGCCCGTAGGCGAAAGTCGCAGACTTACCCAGGGCAAGGACCTCTTCAAGTTCCTTGTCTTCGACTATGCGGCGGCAGCTCAGTGCGCCAAACACCCGACCTTGAGCTGTACTGCCCGGGTCGCCGCCGACGCAATGCAGGTCAAAGTAGCAACGCTGTCAAAGCTAGGAAAGCTCGCCCTATCGGACTGTAAATGCTTCCTGGCGGGCACCGGCGTTCTCATGGCGGACGGAAAAGCAAAGAATATCGAGGATGTCAAGGTCGGTGACGAAGTACAGGCCACCGACCCGAAGACACGCAAAACAAGCCCTCGCAAGGTAACCCGACTGATCGTCACCGATAGCGACAAGCGCTTCAACAAATTGTCCATCGCTACCGCTGACGGCATCGAGTCGCTCACAGCAACAAACGGCCATCCCTTCTGGTCCCCATCAGAAGACCAGTGGATCCCTGCTGGCAAGCTCAAAGCAGGGATGACCTTGCTCACCATCGACGGTGACACAGTCATCATTACGGGGAACCACGCATACACCCGCCACGCCCGCACGTACAATCTCACAGTCGATGGTCTGCACACGTACTATGTGCTGGCGGGACAGACTCCGGTCCTCGTGCACAATTCCGGCGGATGTCCGACGGTGGGCCTCCTCAGCTCATCACACCAGGCCATCGGTGACCCCAATGCCAGGGGCGGCATCTACGCATTGGTGTCGGAGAACGGAACGGTGATGCGAACGGGTATGGCCACGGACCTGCAGTCCCGTCTTGCCACGCATCGACGGGACTACCCCGGTCTGACGGGCGTGGTTCTCTACAGGACGGATAATCGGGCTGCGAGGCGAGGTCTGGAGGAGATGGCCGAGAATTGGTACACGCCAATCTTGGCCAATCAAAGGGCGATACGTCTCATCAATCCGCGACGTCAACAATACTTGCAAGCGGCACGCGATTTTCTGGATGAATGGAGGTGAGTGGACGGTATGAGCGCTTCAGGTGTAGGGCCATTCGAGAACGACTCAGCGATGGATCTACTCGATGAGCTGCGAGGGCTTGATGAGGGCGAGGTAATCAACGCGCTGCGTGAGGCATTGTCGTCCGCGACTGAAGTCGAGCCCGGAGACTACCTTGATCGCGACTTGGGCGAGCCGGCGGTAGCTGCTTCGGCCGTTGCTTTGGCGAAGATCAAGGGAAGAGACAGTGTCCTCGAAGAGGTAGAACTGTTGGATGCGGTCCCCGAGATTCCGCCCTCCTTCTTCTCGCTGGTTGTTTCGGCTCTTTCCAGGGTGCTGGAAGAGGATTCCGAGGCTTATGGCCTGTGGGTCGATGAAGGCCGCGGGGACGAGTGGAAAGCCGAAGTGGAACGTCTCCTGAATGAAGCCAGCGAGGTCGCCCAAGGGGCATCAGGCTGACGAGACGTCTAGGTTTTTCCACTGCCGTATCTCGGCATGATTGGTGCAGAAAGTCAGAAGCCCCATCGGAGAATCCGGTGGGGCTTCTGGCGCGTCTGACGGCAACGTCCGCGGACGACGGCTACGGCGGTGGGTCGTCAGGGTCGTCGTCTTGGCCGCCGAGGGCGTGGCCCAGTGCATCGATGGCGTCACGCTGGAGTCGGGCGTGGGCGAAAACGCCGGCTATGACGCCGACGTGGGCGTGACCGGAGAGGGTGAGACCACTGGTCACAGACGGCCGACCGCTGTTGATGCCCGCAATTGGGGTCCACGCATGCGATCGTGAGGTGTGGTGTGATCCGGCGGCATCCCCCGAACGCCGGGTCACACCAGCCTCCCGTCGGGTGATGACCGCACCGCAGCCGCCTACAAGCAAGGCGTGAGGGCTGTAGCGGGCGCTGCGCCGCGCAGCGAACACACCCGAGGGCCAGCCTGGTGACCGTCGGCCCCCACCTCGCCCGCAGGCGAGTGCCTCCACTCAGTGCTGGCGCACCTGGGTCGTGCGTGACTGGACAGCTGCATCGACGATTGGCGTGCGGACTGCCCGGGACAGGCTCAGCAGCGACGGCTGTCCGGTGTCCACCACCGGTGCTCCTCCGCTGGGGGAGCGTGCTACGTACCCGCTCATCGGAACCACGAGGTCGATGTCGCCGACGACGAGAGCCAGCGTGCCTGATGGCGTGGCGGGGGAGGGGACTTCCGCGAGGGCGGCGACGGCGATCATCGCGGCTGTCCCGATCGCGTCGGCTGCCGCGGGGCTGGAGCCGGCCGCCAGTGCTTCCCGGTAGGCGTGTTGGCGGACCTGGTCGTCGAGGTGGCCGGAGAGTCGTTTGAGACCGTCGCGGATAGCGGTCTCCCGGGTGGTGAGCCGAAGGCGGACATCGCCGATCGTCCGCCAGGACGGCGGGGTACCTGGGCGCGGGGATTTGGTGGGTGCGGCCAGCAGGCGGAACAGCGGTCGCAGGCGTACGTAGGCGAGGGTGGAGTCAACGCGTGGTCCGATGACCGGGAGGATGTAGCCGGCTGATGTGAGGCAGGCGCCGAGGGCGATCAGCGGGGCGACGCGGGTGCTGAGGCCGTCCCAGGGGTGACCGAGCCAGTGCGCGGCCAGTGCCACGAACTTGACGATGCTGTAGGCGGTGGTGAACAGCCAGCCCAGCACGAGCAGGACCATGGAGGCGCGGGACCAGCGCTTGACCTGGCGGGTCCAGCGCCAGCACAGGATCGTGGTCGTCAGCGCCGCGACAGCGTGGGCGGCCAGGTAGAGAATGATCATTTCGCGGATGAACGGAGTGCTGGCGTAGTAGGTGTCGAAGTCCTCCCGGCGTTCGACCGGGGTGTGGCCCAGGGCGAACAGGATGCTCTCGGCGAGGATCACGGCTGCATAGCTGAACAGCCAGGCCCGGGCGGTACGGAAGTCGCTGCCTCGCCACTGCACGATGAGGATGAGGGACGCCGCGCTGAAGGCTGTCACCGCTCCGTACGTCAGGGGTGCCGCCATGTTCGGGACGCCGGTCACACCGTTGACCATCGCCACGGTGGGCGGTGCGCCCAGCAGGAAGCACAGTCCGGACAGGAAGATGACCGTGCAGAAGGTCCACTTGATGGGGTCTCGTCGATGACGGACCAGATCCGGGATCTGCACGGCGAGCCCGGTCCACAGAACGGCGGCCGCAACGTAGTAGATCAGCCCGTTCACTTCAGGCCTGCCGTTCCTGAAGGATGGTGGGCCATCCCGTACGGGAATCAGCCACGCGCTGCCTGGAGGGCGCCGAAGCGATGAATATCGCTCGATGCCGGCTCCGTCCGATGAGAGTCACCTTTACCCCAGCTCCTTGCCTCAATGGGGCAAATGGATGCCCTCTGGGCGACCAGCGCGCCGGGGCCTCCAGGTACGGGTCTGCCGTGCCCTTTTCGGCCTCCTCATCCTTGTTCACAGGAGGCACGCTGTCACCCGAACGGGCAGGTTCTGTAGAACAGTTGACTGTTCATCTGCTCGACCTGGGCCTATCCGGTTGGCCGCGATGCCTTGTGGCGACAGGGACGGCGACTCGGCACTCAGACGATCTTGCTGACCGGCGCCACAGCCGTGGGCCGGGGGCCGTGCTGCCGCGCCAACGGGACCGGCGTCTGCCCTGCGTCGGCGGACGCGGACGGGGGGTGTTCCGGCCTTCCTGTTGATCTCTGGCTGCCGGGACGAAGTACGAGGGTACGGTGAAGTCCCGCCCGATCATTGACCTTTGAGGAGCAGCATGTCGCATAGTGCAGTCGTCATCGGCGGTGGCTTGGCTGGCATGCTGGCCGCGTCAGCCCTGTCCCGGAGCGTCGAGGAAGTGATTGTCCTTGAACGCGACGTGCTGCCGCAGGGGCCGGAGCCCCGCAAGGGCATTCCGCAGGGCCTTCATACGCACATCCTGCTGCCCAGCGGCCGCGATGCGATCGAATCACTGATACCGGGCGCGGGCATAGGTGAGCGTCTCTCTGCCGCCGGCGCCCGTATTTCGTCCCTCACCTCGCTCCTCACCTACGGCGTTGAAGGCTGGTTCCGCCGCTGGGGGCGTGACACTCACCCGCTGACCGTCTGCAGCCGGGACCTGCTGGAGTGGACGATCCGCGAGGCCGTCCTGGAGGCAGCGAACATCACCGTCCGAACCGGGCAGGTCGTGGCGTTGGCGGGAAGTTCAGCGCGGGTCACGGGGGTCCGGCTGCGCGACCAGGACGGCCAGGAGAGCGAACTGTCTGCGGACCTGATCGTGGACGCGAGCGGGCGCGGGTCCCGGGCCGTGCACTGGCTCAAGGACCTGGGCATCACCGATATTGCGGAGTCCGTTGTCGACTCGGGGCTCGTCTACGCCAGCCGGCGCTTTCGCATCCCCAAGGGCGCCGAGGACTGGCCCCTGACTCAGGTGAACGCGGATCCGAACTCCGGGGGGCCCGGCCGCTCCGCGAACCTGGTGCCCCTCGAGAACGGCGAGTGGCTCGTCAGCCTGGGCGGCACCCGCGGCGGCGAGCCCACCTCCAGCAACGAGGACTTCGCCCGGTTCGCTCTCGACCTGCGGCACCCGATCGTGGGCGAGCTCATTGCCGGCGCCGAGCCCGTCACGGACGTGGTCCTGAGCCGGAGCACCCGCAACGGGCGCCGCTACTTCGAGAAAGCCCGCGTCTGGCCGGAGGGCTTCGTCGCCCTGGGCGACGCCATCGCCACCTACAACCCCGTGTACGGCCACGGCATGTCCGTAGCCGCGCTGGGAGCGAAGACGCTTCAAGAGGAACTGCAGAAGGGCGGCGTCGAAGCCCCCGGACTCGCGCGCCGTGTCCAGCGGGCCGCGGCGAAGCCCGTCGAGGCGGCCTGGGCGATGAGCACGTCCGTGGACCGGCAGTTCCCCGACGTGGCGGGTGATCCGCCCAACGCTCTCGAGCGGGCCCTCGGCAGGTACGTACGCCGCATGACCAAGGTGGCCACCACCTCCTACCGGGTGTCCTCCGCGATGTGTGATGTGACCACGCTCCAGAAGGACGCGCTCTGGCTGGTGCACCCCTCGCTCCTGCTGGCCACGCTGGCCGGGCCCGTTCTGCCCCCGCTGGAGGGGCCGCCGCTCACCGAGGCGGAACGCTCCTTCTTCGGCTCGTACGTTTCGACGGCCGGCTGAGCAGCGTTGGCCGGGGATGCGGGACGCGCCGTTCGGGAGCCGTCGCCGAGCGCGGTGCGGGCGCCCGGCGACGGAGAGCTGTGACCAGGGCGTGGTTCGCTGGGCGTGAGGCTTCAGGGGCGAGCCGACGGTGAGCTCACGGTCGGCGCCGTCCTGCATGCTCTGGCGCAGTGCCGTTGTGGGCGGCCTGCGTGCGGGTGCGTCGGGCGACGTTCCTGACGATGGGCGTTCGCATGGCCCGTGAGATCCGGGCGAGGTCGAGGGTGTGGCCGGGGCCGGGCTCCGGCGGGACGATGTCCGCGTGATCGGCGCCGGCACGGTGGAGCTCGATGGCGGCGGCGATCATGGCGGCTTCCGCGATGGCGGCCGCGGCGTCGGGGGCTGTCTTGCCGGCCAGGGCGGCTTCGAGGGCTTCGGCGCGGATGCGGTGATCGCACTGGTCGCGGCAGGCGACGATCCGGTCAGCGATGTAGGTCTGGCGCTGCGTCAGTCGCAGGCGCAGGGGCTGTTGCCACCAGGGCAGGGTCAGCAGGACGGGGCTGGCTGCCCCTTGGACCGGGCGCAGGGCCTTGGCCAAGGGGCTGAGCTGCCAGTACCGGACGGCTTCCTCACCGCGGGGGCCGAGCAGGGGGATCATGAACCCGGCCGCGACCAGGACGGCGCTGGGCGCAGTCATCAGCCGTGCGATTTCGATGAGGAAGTCCCAGTCGCGTCCGGTCCACCGGGCGATGACGGCGGCGGCAACGGCCGGGTCGTAGACGCAGTAGTGCATCAGGTAGCCGGCCGCCAGGATCCGCAGACCGGTCCTGAGGGTCCCGTGGACATCGTGGGACCAGCGCCAGCACAGACGGCTGGCGGTGAGCGAGGCCGCAGCATGGGCCACGATGTACAGGACGATCATCTCGCGGATGAACGGGGTGGTCGCGTAGTAGGTGTCGAATCTGAAGCGCTGCTCGACGGGGGTCGACCCCAGGGAGAAGAGGACCGCGATCAGAATGCAGCACGAGCCGTAGACGGCGATCGTGATGCGTGACAGCCGCCGTGTCTGCGTGACGTCTGGTCCGCCGCGCCAGTTCAGCACGAGGACGATGGACGCTCCGGAGAAGGCAGTCAGCAGGATGTAAATCAGCGGGACGGCGACATTGGTGATTCCCGTCAACTGCCGTAAGTAGGAAACGACGGTCGGGGCCGTGGAGAAGATCACGCCGGATCCGACGAGGAGCAGTGCGCAAATCGAGGACAGCAGCCAGTCGCGGCCCTTTGCCCGGATGAGGGCGGGGAGTTTGAGCAGACATGCCAGCAGGAGCATTCCGCCGGAGAGGTAGAAGACGGCGTCGCTGGTCATCTGCTGGCTGTGCCCTTCGGGCAGCGAACTCCGCGCACATTTCGTGTGCGGCCGCCGCGGTCAAGTGCCGTGACGTGCATCCGGTTGTGTCCATCCGCGAAAGCCGCTGTGCGGTTGGTGGTGATCCGATCAGGTGACCGTAGGCTATCGCGCTGGCAAACCTTGCCCGGTCGGCGCAATGTCTGAATACGCCCTGCGCGGGCAGCGCGTTTCCGGCACCTGATCGTCTCCTTGGACAGCCGATGAGGCGGTTGCACCACCGCGGAACGACGTGAGCGATCGATCAGGAGGGCGGCTTGGAATCGCTGTCGGCGCGCATCTCGGGATGGTCCTGCGACAGAGGGCTCTTTGCGCTCGCGGCGGCGTGAGCGCGAATCATGGCCCGGACGGTGGGCGTGCGCACAGCCTGCGCCAGCAGGAGCAGGTCCGCCTGATAGGGGTCCAGAAGAACCCTCGTGTGGCGCGCACGCTGGCGGCCCGGCTGCGTGGCAACAGCGATCATGGCGGCGGATCCGATGGCCTGGGCTGTGGTGTCGCTCGCGCCGTCGGCGATGGCTCGGGCGTAGGCAGTCTGCTGGACGTCATCATCGAGGACCGGGTTCAGGCGGCTGAGCCCGTCGCGGATTGCGGTGGTGCGTCTGGTGAGCTGGAGCTCGACATCGGCCAGGGACCTCCAGGACAGCGACACGGTGAACTGCCACCGGCTCGAGGCCGGTTGGAGGAGCTGGACCAGGGGGCGCAGGCGCAGCAGGGTGAGGCAGGTGTCGAGCGCAGGTCCTGCGAGCGGCAGGATGAATCCGATGGTGACGCCTGCAGCGCCGACACTGACCAGAAGGGGAGCGACCTGGGTACTGAGCCCGTCCGATGCGTGTCCGGTCCATCGCAGGGTGAGGGCCGTCAGCTTGGCGGGGCCGTAGCAAGAGATGCACAGCCAGCTCACCGTAAGCAGCTTGAGGCTCCTGCCCGTCCATCCGTTGGTCTGGCTGGTCCAGCGCCAGCACAGGATCGTGGTGGTGACGGCGGCCGCCGTGTGGGCGACCAGGTAGAGAATGATCATCTCGCGGATGAACGGGGTGCTGGCGTAGTAGGTGTCGAAGTCGGTCCGGCGTTCGGCGCCGGCGTCACCGAGTACGAACAGGACGGCCTCGCTGATGATGATCAGGGTGTAGGTGACACTCCACAGGCGTGAGACTCGCCGTACATGCTGGGGGCGGCCGCCGCGCCACTGGATGACCAGGACGAGGGATGCGGCGCTGAAGGCTGTCACCATGCCGTAGGCCACCGGGACCGCGGCGTTGGGGACGCCGGTGGCCCGGTTGATGGCTGCGATGACGGGGGAAGCGCCGAGTGCGAAGGACGTGCCGGCGAGGAAGATGACGGTGCAGAAGGCCCGTTTGAGCGGGTCGCGCCAGGTCCGCCGGAGGCCGGTGAGGTGTGCCGCCAGGCCGGCCCACAGAGCGGCAGCGATCAGGAAGTAGATCCACCCGCTCACTTCGTCCAGGGACCCCGGCCCAGGGAGTCCTCGATACGGCCCGCCACACCGTGAAGGTCGGGGCGGCGGCGGGTCCTGCGAAAAGCACGGAGCTCGGTGCCGAAGTGCAGGCCGAAATACTCGGCCTCGATCTCCTGCTCGGCGTCGAAGTCGGTCCGGGCTGCGTACTGAAGGTCGCTGAGGGCGCGGCCGCTGATCGGGCCGTCGCCGGAAGCGAGGAGATGCCGCACGACCTGGTGGATCGCCTCATCCTGTCCGCTCCGGGCACGTGCGGCAGCGCGTCCGGCCGAGGTGTGGGCGGTGCAGTGGCCCTGGACCATGTGCCAGATCTCGTGGCCCAGGATCACCTGCGCGTGATCGGTGTCGGCTGCGTCCTCGCGGACGGCCAGGATGTCCATGTCGGGCAGGTCGACCCACATGCCGCTGGCTGTGTCGGGCGGGAAGGTCGTCCGCATGAGGAAGACGGGCCGGCCGCGCATCGTGCTGAGCAGCGGTCCAAGGGCCGTGAAGATCTCGTCACCGTTGGTGTCCTGCTCGGCGAGGCCCCGCAGTAACCGGGTGCTTAAGGCCTTCATCTGGCTCACTGTCGCCGCTCGCACCACGGGTCCCCGTTCCTGGTGTTCGTCGTCCGCCGAAGTCCCTTGTGGCGGCTGCCTGTTGGCTGGGCTGTCACGCTACTTGCACTGTCGTCGCCGCGGGGCCGAGTGTGCTTCACTCTTGGGCCAGTTCGGCACGGGCCTGCTTCTCCAGGGTGTCGATGACGCCCTGGAGGAGTTCCCACTTGTCGGCCGGCAGCGCGGCCGCCGCGCGCAGTGCCACGGCCCGGTCGGCGCCGACCGTGTCCCCTGCGGCGGTGCGCAGTTGCTTGAGAATCGGCTGCAGGGCGTCGTTGAGGGCTGTTTCCGGATCAGCTGACAGCCAGCCGGTGGGTTCGCCGAAGAAGAACCGCTCGATTCCGGCCTGCGTGGAGGCCAACGGGCCGCCCGATCGGGCAGGACGCGCAGCCGCGTCCTTCTTGCGTCCGTTGACCATGTTCGACAGCGAGGCGCGAGAGGCACCGAAGGAACTGGCGATCTCCTCGTAGGAGTGCCGGGTCCCGTCCGGGCGCAGTCGTGTCTCCCGTAGATGGACGATGCGGCCGATGATCCGGTCACTGATGTCCTGGGCGGGCGCCTCCCCGCCGTCCAGCAGGACCGCGATGACCTCGGTCGGCACTCCGCTCTGTACCGAAAGGTCCGTCAGGTCGAGCACATCGTCGCGGGTGCGCCCGTCCGTGAGAAGGAGGTCGATCCGGCTCACGGTCTCGGCGAGCGCACTGCGCGGGTCTCTCACCGGTGGGTCTCCTGGTGTCAGGTGGGGGGCGCGAATGTGTGCTTGGGAAGACTAGCTTCTGACGGTCGACAGGGCAGCCCCAGGGCACTCAGATAGCGGTGGACGGCTACAACGGTTGACATCCCTTGCGGGGGTTGGCAGGATCACGCCACGAACTGGGAGTGGCCCACCCGTCACTGCCTTCGGCGCCGGCCCGGCGCCCGTCCGGCACCGCAACCTGCCGCCCGGGCGCCGGGCTTCGGTGCCAGTCACACAGCACGATGGCCGTCCCTTTTGGCGAAGGAACGGCCACCAATGCGAAGCGCACCACCACAGAGCAAGGACCGAATCAAAGCCCGCAGGAGTGCTCAAGCAGCGTGTTCCCGCACGCCGCAGCCGTCAGAATAGCCCTTACCGCCGCGCAAGAGATCCGTTCCCGGCAGGGCTGCCTGGCCCCCGAGCACGTCTGCACATCCCAGCATCCCAGGAGATGTTGCTGTGCTCGTGACCACCATCAAGCACCAGGCAACTGAGCGGGCGCCCTCACGCGCAGTGGACGGTGCCGCTTCCCGCGCAAGCATCCGCCGGCCGCACCAAGCTCCCGCCACGAAGCCCGCACCCCGCACCCCGGCAGTCCTGCACAGGCCCGGATCACCTGCCCGTTCCTGAACTCCCGCTCTCACCGACGGTGTTCATGAACTCCCGACGCTGACCGGCGCTGGACCGCACACGCGGGTCCGGGCGGCTCAGCACCGGCAGTCTCCGGCCGACACCCCCTGTGCCCGGCCGGACAGGGACCGACGTCCGCGCACCCTCGAACGCGGACGCGCACTACGGGCAGTCCTCCGCCCGACCGTGCTCCTCGGTCTCTCCGGGGTGCCGTCGCCCCCGGCGGCACCCCGCCCCATCTCCTCCTGACCCCGACGCCCGGGCCATCAGACGCCGAGGGCTGCCCAGATCCCGGAGCTCCCGTGCCCACCACCGCTCTGTCCGCGACCGCGTCCCATCCTCCACCTCTCCCTACGGCTGCGCGCCACTGGCCCCCTCTCGTCTGGGTGCTGCTCACCGGAACATTCGCCGTCCGGGCAGCCGGCTTCTGCTACCCGCTCCTGTCCTACCGGCTCGCCGACCTTCACCTCGGTGTGCACCGGACCAGTGCTGTCCTCAGCGCGTTCGGCGTCGGGTGGCTGGCCGGTCAGCTCCTGTGCGGATGGCTTGCGGACCGCATCGGCCAACGACTCACCCTCGCAGGAGCCATGCTGCTGGCCGCCGCGGTCTTCCCGCTGCTGGCCCAGGTGAGAAGCCCGTCTGCCGTCACCGCCGCGGCCGCCGTCTCGGGCCTCGTCTACTACGCCCCCTGGCCCATCGTCACGGCCGCCATCGCCGACACCGTGACCAGCGGTGCGGAGCGCGCCCGCATCAACGGCTGGCGGCACTTCGCCACCAACCTCGGTGCAGCGGTCACCGGAGCGGCCGGAGGCGCGCTCGCCGGACCTCTGGGCATCTCGCCCCTGGTCTGGTGCAACGCCATCGTGTGCGGCGGCTTCGCCCTCGTCGTGCTGGCCGTCATGCCACCTGGCGGAGCAGTCCGGGCAGCCCACTCGCGCGGCGGACACCGCCAGGCCCTGAGCGACACCCGGCTGTGGCTTCTGTGGCTGGCCAGCCTCGCGGCGCTGATCCCGGTCGCCGGGCTCTTCAGCATCCTGCCGCTGATGATGACCCACGACGGCCTGCCGGTGTCCGCCTACGGCTGGACCCAGCTGGCCAGCGCCGCAGCGGTCCTCGTCCTTTCCCCCCTGCTGAACCCGTGGCTGGCCCGCCGCGCCGCCCGCCCCACAGCGATGGTCGGTCACCTGGCCCTCGGATCCGTGGTCCTGGGCGCGGGAATCGGCTCGGCAGGGCTCGCCTCCACACCCGCCGGCTACGTCGTCGCAGCAGTCATCGCCGTACCCGGCGAAATCTGCGCATTCGTCGCGGCCACCGACATCCTCCACCGGATCGCCCCCGCCCCCGCCCGCGGCCTGTACGCCGGGATCTGGGGCACCACCCTGGCCGCCGCCGTCATGTCAGCACCTCTCCTGGCGGGCTGGTCGATCACCACCGGCGGAGACCAACTCGTCGGCCTCACAACCCTCGCCAGCGGCCTGCTCGGCGCCGCCTTGTGCGCACCGCTCGCAGCCCTGCTCCACCGGCCCGCTCGGCACGACACCTCCCTGCACGCACCCGCGGTCACTCAGCACCCCTGACGACCTCGCCATCCCGGACGGAACCCATGAACCTGTCCCACGCCCTCACCCGCACAGCCCCTGTTCTCGCCCTCGGCGCAACACTCGCCGTGACCATGACGGCGCCCGCCGAAGCCGACTCGGGCTGGTGGTTCAGCAGCAACTCGGGCGCCTCCGGCTACTTCAAGGCCTACGGCGACAAAACGACCGCATGTGACATCGCCACCGACGGATACCTGGCCCTCGTCCAGATCGCCTCCATCAACAACAGCCTCCTCTACCAGGTCGCCGACACCAGGAACGACGGCAGGTGCACCTCGCGCGACGCGAGCTACTTCAACCTGCAGGAGGGCGCCACCTACAAGATCCGCGTCTGCGTCGTCAGAACCGGCATCCGCCCCCAGAACTGCTCCGTGCTGCACGAGTTCACCGCTTAGCCCCCATGCCTGTCCTGCGCCGCTCCGCGCCCGCCGTGCACCATCCCTTGTCCGCCGCCGATCCCGCCCAACGTCCGCGCACCGCTCCGGCACCGTCCGAGGGCGGGTTCATCACGGCGTCGCCCTCCCGGCTGCCGGCCGCGCCCCGCGTCGGATACCGGGAGGTCCTGCACGTCCCCTGCGCCCGGCGCCTGCTGGCCGGGACCCTCATCGGCCGCATGCCCACGGCCATGGCGCCGCTCGCCCTGCTGCTCGTCACCGCCGACGCCCAGGGCTACGGCACGGCCAGCGCCGAGGCCGCGGTCTACCTGCTGGCCAGCGCAGTTGGTGGACCACTGTCCGGACGCCTGGCCGACCGGTACGGGCAGGTGAAGGCCTTCACAGCAGGCTCGGCCCTGAGCAACACAGCCCTCATCGGCGTGGTGACCGGGCCGCGCCAGACTGCGTGGGCTGTCGGGTGCGTACTCATCGCGGGGACCGTCCGGCCGGCGCTGGAGTCCGGGCTGCGTGCCCTGTGGGGACCGGCCGAGAACTCGGCCATGCCCACCCGCGCCCA
This sequence comes from Streptomyces sp. NPDC127038, assembly GCF_042725875.1. Lineage (NCBI taxonomy): Bacteria > Bacillati > Actinomycetota > Actinomycetes > Kitasatosporales > Streptomycetaceae > Streptomyces > Streptomyces sp. NPDC127038. The sequence goes on from NZ_JBHXDQ010000010.1 coordinate 116,513, forward strand.
CCAGCAGACAGCTCTGGCCCTGGAGACGGCAGTTCAGGAACTCATCTACATCGTGGGCCCGCTCGCGGTGATGGCGATCGCGGTGCTCCTCTGCGCGCAGGGAGCGCTGCTGGCCACAGCCGCACTGGGCATGGCAGGCACCGCGGTGGTCGTCAGTACGCCGGTCTCCCGGGCCTGGCGCGCCGCACCCGGCCCGGCCGACTGGCTGGGCCCGATCCGCTCCGCACCGTTGCGCACCCTGTACCTGGCGATGGTCGGGGTGGGCATCCCGATCGGCGCCATCACCCCGCTCGCGGTGGCCGCAGCAGCCCGCTTCCACACCCCGTCCCTGGCAGGAGTGCTGCCCGCGGCCCTGTCCGCCGGTGCGGTGCTCGGCGGACTTCTCTACGGAGCCCGCACACGGCCCGGCACCCCGAACCTGACAGTCCTGTCCGGGGTGTTCGCAGCCGGCTGGCTGCCCCTGACAGCAGCCGGCCATCCCGCAACGGCCGCCGTGGCGGCGGCCGTTGCGGGGCTGAGCATGGCGGCATTGCTGGGCAGCGCATTCGTGGTCGCCGGGAGCCTCGCACCGAGCCGATCCGTCACGGAGGCCTACGCCCTTCTGGTGGCCGCGCTCGACATCGGCTGCGCGCTCGGCACGGCGGCCGCCGGGCTGCTGCCCACCGCGGCGATCCTGCCCGCCGGCGCAGCCGCAGGCGCCGCCGTCCTTGCCGCGGCCGGTCCCCCCGCCGTCACCGGCCACCGGCCCGTGTCCTGCTCCACCCCTGAGGGAGCCTAGCCTTGAGCCCGTTCACCGTCACCCGTCTTCTGCCCAGCGACGACACCACGGCCGCCCTGCACGCCGACGTCCGCCGCGGGCTGGGAGCCACGCCGAAATCGCTGCCTCCGAAGTGGTTCTACGACGCCCGCGGCAGTCTGCTCTTCGAGCAGATCACCGAACTGCCGACCTACTACGCGACACGGGCTGAGCGGGACCTGCTCAGCACACGGGCCGGCGACATCGCCGAAGCCACCGGCGCCCGCACCCTCATCGAGCTGGGAAGCGGGTCGTCGTCCAAGACCCGCCTTCTGCTGGACGCACTGCCCCACCTGCACACCTATATCCCCGTCGACGTCAGCGAAAGCGCCCTCAGGGACGCAGGTACGGTCCTGGCCCGCGAGCGGCCCGCACTCACCGTGCAGGCACTGATCGCCGACTTCACCAACCGCCTCACCCTTCCACCGGCGCCCGGGCCGCGGATCGTCGCACTGCTGGGCAGCACCATCGGCAACCTGATGCCGGTCCAACGCGCCGCGTTCTACGCCTTGGTTCGGGAACTGCTGGAGCCGGGCGACACGCTGCTCCTTGGCGTCGACCTGGTCAAAAGCGAAGACGTCCTGGTCGCCGCCTACGCCGACCAGGCGGTCACAGGACAGTTCAACGCCAACGTGCTGAGGGTCCTCAACCGGGAGCTCAACGCCGACTTCGACCTCGACGCGTTCGAGCATGTCGCGCTCTGGGACGCCAGGCGCGCGTGGATCGAGATGCGGCTGCGGTCGCGGCTCGCGCAGACCGTGAAGATCCCGGCCCTCGACATGGCCGTCTCTTTCGCCGAGGGCGAGGACCTGCTCACCGAGATCTCCGCCAAATTCACTGTTCCCGGCCTGGCCAGTGAACTGCGCTGTGCCGGCCTCGACCTGGCCCGCTGGTTCTGTGCCCCCGCGCAACTCGTCGGCCTTGCGCTCGCCACCCCCGTCCGCAGCCTGCACGACTGTCTGCACGCGACTGGCCGGAGCACCGCATGCATCCGCTGACCGGCCCCGCCTGCACCTGCCCCTCACGGATTCGGAGCGCCCCCTGATGACCGTCCCCACCCTTCACCCCACCAGCCGCGGCTCAGCCCCTGCCGTGCCGGCGACCTCCGGCGTGGCCGCAGTGGTCGCCCCCTACGGGACCGGCAAGTACTACCAGGCCGAAGTCACCACCCAGGGATGGGGCTGCGTCGCCGTCACCCCCGCCCAGGACCTGCTGCCCCCCATTTACCGGAAAGGCTTCGACCCGCGCGGCTACAGCCACGTCGTCGTCCACGACGGCGACCTGGAGTCGACCGCGCACGCACTGCGTGCGTTCGGCGTGAGCGCCGTCCTCGCCGGCACGGAGATCGGTGTGCCGCTCGCGGAGGCCCTCGCCTCGCGCCTGGGCCTGCCCGGCAACAGTCCGCGAACTTCCTCGCTCCGCCGCGACAAGGGCGCCATGGCGGCCGCGCTCCACGATGCAGGCATCGACGCACCCCACAGCCTCGCCACCGACAGCCTCACCGAGGCGCTGGCCTGGGCCAGCCTGCAGCCAGGCACGGAATTCGTCCTCAAACCGGCCGACAGTGCCGGAAGCGACGGCGTGGCCTTCTGCGACAGCCCCGACCAGATCCGGTCCGCCTGGCACCGTCTGCACCAAATCCCGAACGCGATGGGCGGCAGCAACACCACCCTGATCCTGCAAGAGCGACTGCCCGGCACCCAGTACGTCGTCAACAGCGTCTCCGCTCCGGATTCGTCCAGCGTCGCCCGGCACGCCTTCACCGAGTTCTGGGCCGACCACCGCATCGGCCACCTCTACGACCGGCTCGACCTGCTGCAGCCAAGCCGGATCATCCCGCGCAAACTCGCGACCTACACCGCACGTGTCCTGGACGTCCTTGGCATCACGACCGGTCCGGCCCACACCGAGGTCATGCACGTGCCCAACCGCGGCCCCGTTCTGATCGAAACCGGTGCCCGCCCGGAAGGCTCCTACCCTCCCGACGCGCTCCGTGCGGCCACCGGCAGCGATCACATCCGCGACGCCGTCCACGCAGCGATCACCGGGCAGCCGGACCGTCTGTCCGCCTCGCACCCGCAGCCCTTCGTCACCAAAGTCAGCCTCATCGCTCCGCGGGACGGAACGCTCGACCCGCACCTGCTGCGGTTCCTGCTGACCCTGCCGACCGTCCGCGGCCACGTCGGCGCCCTGATCGGCGGCGGCCCCGTCACCCGGACCGTCGATCTGCTGACCTCCCCGGGCCGGCTGGTCCTGGCCGCCGACAACCTCACCGCCGTCAACCAGGACTACGCCACGATCCGCTCGCTGGAAGCCTCCGGCCTCTACGCAGGGACGTCACCGCGGTGAAGCCTTCTACGCCCTGCCATGGCGCAGCGCCGTCCCCATGGTGGCCGGCCTGCGGACCAGCAGGCACGGACCTCGAACGAACCGTGGAAGCAGCTCAGGCACAGAACCGGTGCGCGCTGGCCACCTACCTGCCCATCTGCTACCCGAGCCGGCTGACGGGCATGGACGCGCTGCACCTGCTGGCGCAGGACGCCGACGTCGTCGAACTCGGTGTCCCCTATGCCGGAGGAGTGCTGGACGGCCCCGACATCCAGGAAGCCTCGCGGACCGCCCTTGCCGCCGGATTCACGATGGCGGACCTCTTCTCCCAGGCGCGGGAACTGTCTGCGAGCTCGCCAACAGCCCTGATGGCCATGTCGTACTGGCAGCCCGTCCATTCCTTCGGGCTGCGCCCCTTCGCCGAAGAGGCGGCGGCCGCCGGAATCAGCGGCGTGCTGATCCCCGACCTGCCCATCGAGGAAGCCGGCCCGTGGAGAGAGGCTGCTGCGAGCGCGGGCCTGGCCGCGGTCCCACTCGTCTCCCCGCGCACACGGCCGGACCGGCTGGCCCGCATCGTCACCGCAGCCACCGGCATGGTCTACGCCTCCGCCACTGACGGTGTGAGCGGCAACGCGCAGCCGATCAGCCCCCGACTGCCGGGCTTCATCGCCCAGCTGCGAAGCCTGACGAGCCTGCCGGTGGCCGCCGGGATAGGCATCTCCACTCCCGCCCAGGCCCGCCACGCCGCGGCATCGGCCGACCTGGTGGTCGTCGGCTCCGCGGTCATCCGCCGCATGCAGGCACGCCCGCGTGCCCAGGTGGCCGCGGCGGCCGCCGTCGCCCGCGACTTCGCCGCCGCCCTGCGCACACCGTCCACGCCCTCCCATCCCTGACGAGGACAGACATGCCGACTGTCACCATCCGCGAGTACGTCGGGCCAGGCGCCATGGACGCTCTCGCCCTGCACTGGCGCGAGCTGTATGCGGCAGACCGGGAAGCCACCCCCTTCCAGTCGCCGGCCTGGCTCGCCGCATGGGCCCGCCACCTGCCGGCCACCGCCACGCCGCTCGTGCTAGCCGCCACGAGCCACACCGGCCGATGGCTCGCCGCGCTGGCCCTGGTCCGCCACGATGACGCCCCTCGCACGCGCATCCTGCCGCTGTCCGCCCCCCACGCCGAGTGCGTACGCCCCATCGGCCCGTACGCCGAGGACCCCGGCGTGGCCCGGGCGCTCGCCTTTCACCTGCTGCTCACCGACGACGCTGGCGCCGACGTTGTGATGACCGACATCCCCGCCCCCAGCGCCCTGGGGCAAGTCCTCACCCTGCTGTGCCAAGACGTCGGCTGGGACTGCACCACGACCCCCAGCGCAGTCATTCAGCTCCCGGTCCACTACGACCGCCTGCCGACATCCACCCAACGCCAGCACACCCGCCGACGCCGGACTTGGGGGCGTCTCACCGACGCCGGCCGGTCCATCACCTACACCCGTACCCGCCACACCGCGGACCTGCTGAACGCCTTTGTTGTACTGGCCCGCCTGCACCAGCAGCGCTGGACCGGCCACGACCCGCTGCCCGGCAGCCTCACAGCCGCCGACCAAGACCAATGGCTGGCTGTGCTCCGCAACATCGGCGCCGCCCACGCCTGCATCGCCACGCTCGCCGTCGACAACCGCGTCATTGCCGCGCAGCTACTCCTCACCCGGGGCCCGCGCTGCTACTCGCTCATCCCGGCCATGGACCCCTCCCAGCGACACCTCGCCCCCGGCCACGCCCTGCTGCGCCACCTCATCGAGGACCTCACCGGCGAGGGATTCGACGCCTTGGACCTGGGTCGGACCACCGGCCTTCAGCAGGCCTACAAGCGGCAGTACGCACCCGTGTGGACCGACACGCTCTCCGCGCTGAGCGCTTCGCACGAAGCAGCCGCCTAAGGCCCGCCCATGCCGGGAGCCGAAAGGTGCCCCCGTTCTTGCCGTCCCCCCGACCGCCCGCCTTCACCGAGGAGAACACCACAGCGATGTCCCGTCACACACGTCGTCAAAGGCGCCGCCTGGCCATGCTCACCGTCGGCGTGACCACGGCCCTCACCCTCACCGCGTGCACCACGAACCCGGACGGCCAGAACGCAGCCGCTGCCGGCCGACGGTCCGCAAGCCCGGCTCCCGAGGGCGTCGTTACGGCCAGGGAAGCGTCCGCGATCGTCTCCGCCTACGAGCAGACAAACAACAAGGCGAACCTGACACAGGATTCCGACCTGCTGGCGACGGTCGAAGCAGGGGCCGTCAACGTGCAATCCCGCGCGGACTACAAGCAGTTCAAGACCTGGACCAAGAAGGAGCGGAACACCTACGGCCGCGCTTTCCGCTACGAACGCCGGGAATTCGCAATCCCTCGCAAGGGCAGCGCGACCTGGTTCGCCGTCCAGGCAACGGCAACCGGCTCAAGAAACCGCGCTCTGCTGATCTTCGACAAGATCGACAGCACGTACAAGCTGGTCATGGCCCTCTACCTCGACGACAAGACGTCGATTCCCGCGCTCGCCTTCGACAAGAACGGCTTCGCGGAACCGGCAGATCCCACGAAAGCGGTCGGGGCCCTCGCCCCGAACCAGGTAGGGGCCGCATTCGAGGACCTGGCCGAGACGGGCGGCAAGAAGAGCGGAGCCAAGCTCGCCTCCACCACCCTCACCAAGGAGGCCCGCAACCTCTACACCGACCGCGACCAGCAGGACAACAGCAAGTACGCCACCAACCGGTATTTCGCCAAGCCTCCGCGGGACCCGAGCGTCTACGCCCTGAAGCTTGTCACCGGCGGCGTGCTCGTCGCGTTCCCCAGCGCCCACACGGGCGAGACGCTGCTGCGGCCCGCATACATGGCCTCCTACAAGATCACTCCGAGCAGGCGGGAAGCCATCTACAACCCGTCCAGCAGGGTCGTCATCACCGACGAATATCAGGGCCAGGCACTCGCCGTGCTCGAGGCGAAGGGCAAGCCGCACGTGATCGCCCGCGAGTACCGGATGGTGGATTCCCGGTGACCGCGGCCATCCGTTTCTCTCCTCAATTCGCTGGTGGTCCCGCCCAAGGCAGTGACCAGCACGCGGCCGCATGGGCTGCCGATCGCGACGACCGCCTCACTGCCTTTCTCACTGCGCGCATGCGGGTCGTGGAAGCAGCCGGCTGCCGCGATGAACTGCACGCGCTCGGCTGGATCCTCACCGTGCTGCCCGCTTGGGAGGCCGCACGCAGCAACGCCAGCGGGGACCCCGTCGACGTGGCCTGCATCGCCACCGTCGGCTGGATCCTCCGGCAGGTCGCCCACAGTCGCTGGTCACGCCACCCCGAATGGACGCCCGACTTCCACCCTCAGGCCATCACCCCGGCCAACCCCATGGAGGCCAGCCGATGACCAGTCCCGACTCCCTCGACGACGAGTTCCCGTCGTACACGCCACCAGCCTGGTACACGGATCCGCTCGCCGCCGGCGGCCCGGACAGCGACGTCCCCTGGCACCCGGCCGCCGTCGCCGTCGAGGCGGGGCCCACCTGTCATGTCTGCCAGGCACGACCAGCCGCCATCACCAGCATCAGGTCCCACGCCGGGATGATCTTCTGGGGTCAGACCCGGACCATGCCCGGGCCCTTCTGCCGACAGTGCGGCATTGCACTGGTCCGCATCATGACGGCCAGGACGCTCTGGCAAGGCTGGTGGGGCCCACTCAGCCTGCTCATCCACACGCCGCTGACTCTGGCCCACAACGCGCGCGCCTACCACGCCTTCACGAAGCTGCCCGAGTCGACACCCCCGCCGGGCAGGGCCTCGATCGCGTTGGGAAGGCCCGTAGCGCGCCGCCCCCAGGCATATGCGGCGCTCGTCCCGCTCGTGTGGGGCGCGCTGCTCATCACTGCGGTTGCAAGCAGATGAGCCCCTAGCCACCCAACGAGAAAGGGGCGGTACCGCGGCCATTTGGCCGTTGCCGCCCCTCAGCCGAACGGCCCGGTCCCCACCGGGCCTTCGACCACTTCTCACGCCGATGCGAGGGATTGCCGCCCTCGCCCAGCACAACAGGTTCGCCAGAACCCGAGACCGAACGATTCCCGGCCTCCGCCACGAGGCACAGCCCCGCGACAGGAACCATGATGCCCGACCTCCCGGCACGCCGCCACGCCTACCAACAATCAGCCGCCGCCAACACCCTTGCGGTTGAGCAGAGTTCACGCGAGCGGTTCACGCTCGTCACGCAGCCAAGCGAGCAGGAATGGGACACCACCAGATCTCGGCAACTGCGTCACGCCTCAGACTTCCTGGCCGCGGCCCGCTACATGATCCGCCACCATCCGAAGGCCGGCCCCACCACCCTGCGGCTTGCCGCGGCCTTCGCAGCCCGCATGCACCGCAGCCAGCACGGCCACGTTGTTTTCAACGTGGCGGCGACTGTCGACGAGCTCGGGCTCAGCCGCCGAACCGTGCTCGCCCACGCCCGATACCTGCGCGAACTCGGACTCATAGCCTGGGTCGAGCATGGCTCGAAGCGCAATGTCCTGCGCGCCCGAGCGGGCCAGTCATGGGCCCCCGGCCACGGGTACCGCGGAACCGCGACCCTCTACGCTCCCGTCGCCCCGCCGGCCTGGGACCAAGCTCAGGGGCACAGGATCCGCGGCACCGGCTACCAAGCCCGTCTGGTGGGCTACACAGCACAGGGACGTGCCCGAGCTGTCGCTGCCGCCCGGTCCCGGTCCCGCGCGCGACAAGCACGCTCAACCCCAACTAGGCGCTGCACCCCTTCTGTTGTGGTTACCTCAGCCCCTTCTCATCTGCAGGTAGTCACGGGGGGAAAGAACAACACGCGACCCGCTCGCAAGCCGGCCCGCGTCCGGCGCAGGTCTGGCGCCCCGTTCACGCCCCTGGCGTGCCAACAAGGCATCGCCCTTGCCGAGCAGGTCCAGCGGCAGGTGTGGTGGCTCTACACCGCGTGCTCCCGTCGCATCGCCTACGCCCTGCGTCCGCTGATCGCTGCCGGATGGACTGCGCCGCAGCTGGCTGCCGAACTCGCCACCTGGGGCGTTCCCTCACATCTGAAGGACTCCGCTGCCTACCTTCGCTACGAACTGCGCCGCCGGCAGCAGCACAACGAACTCCCGCAAACCGAGATACCCGCTCATGACCAGCCCATCGACGACGGCTCCCGCTACGAAGCGATGCTCCGAAACCGCGCCACGCGCGCTCCCGCCTTCCGTCGATACGCCGACCAGACCCGTGATGCTCTCCGGGACGAACTCGCCCGCCAGCGGCGCGGCCGACGGGAGCAGTCGGACAGGCCCGTGTACCGGCCGATGCTGCGTGAACCCGAGGAGGTCTTCCTCGCGTCGCTGCCGTCCGACACCTGGACCGACGCACCCACCCCCCGGGAGATCTACGCGGCCCGCGCCCGGGGAGCGTCAGAAGGTCGAGGCCGGGCTCTGTCACGGGTGCGCTTGGACGTCCAGCAACACCTTCACGAGCACGCACAGGCAGCACAGGCCTGCGACCGGCTGCGCGAGTCCTGGCAGGACCTTGCGGATGACCAGCACGGAGCGCCGGATGAGTGAGCGAGAGCAGCCCAGAGGTACTCCTCGCTCCCGGATCCGGACTGACCAGCGTTGCCGTCCAGGAATGCCGTCTTCCTCGAGGTGGCATGAGGTTGGCCGCGGAGCAGCGAGAAGAGCCACTGCGGTCCAGCTCAGACCGTGATGGCGAAGACCCAGAGGTGTGGGTCGGGGCCGGGGATGATGACGTAGTGGACGATGGCGGTGCGGGTAGTGATGACGCGTACCGCTTCGTCCATGTCGTCGTACTTGTCGGCCTGCGGCCACGACCACGGGTCCGCGCAGGCGCGGAGCACTGCGTCGTGAAGCTCTTCCTTGTCGGGGGCGGGCAGGTTCTTGATGGTCTCGCCGACGTGCCGGGCGAAGCGGGCCGGGATGGCCGTCACGCGCCGAAGACCTCGTCCATGCTCATGGCTCCGTCCTCGGACTTTCCGTTGTCCTTCCACTTCCGGTAGGCGACGGCAGCGTGCATGCGGGCGCGGGCGTCCCGGAGATCCTCAGGCCCGTCCGCGGCGGCCTGGTCGGCTTCGAGGACGTCAGCGACATAGTCCTGGACGGACATGCCGCGGCGCTGTGCGGATGCGCGGACCTTGTCGGCCAGCTCCTGGTCGACGCGAGTGTTGAGCTGGGTGAGTGCCATACCGGAGATGTTAGCGATTTGCTAGCAAGCGGTGAAGAGGGCCGGAAGGGGTGTCCTTCGTCGACAGTGCTCAGGCGGCGGCGAAATGGAGAAGTTCGGGAACGCCGGGCGTGCTGCGGTAGGGCTGGAACCGGGGGAGGAGGCCTTCGACGAGAACGGTGCAGCGGGGTGCGCCGATGCGCCGGGCCAGGAGCAGGGCCTGGGTGGCGGCGGCTGCAGCGGCTTCAGGTTCCCTCTGGTCGAGGTGGCTGGCGGCCTGGTAGGTGAGGAACACGCCGCGGGTCTTGTCGCGTGCTGCCGGGAGAAGGTGTTCGCCCTCGGTGATGAGCTGGTGGGCGCGGCCGGTGTCGCCGAGGTCGAGGAGTGCCTGGCCTGAGTCGACGGCGAGGTCGGCTTCGGAGACCCAGGAGCACCAGGCGGGCCGGTCGGCGCCGGCGTCGCTGAAATGCTTTTCCGCTGCGGCGAGGGCCCGCAGGACGGCCTGGCGGTCGTTCTGGGCTGCGCGGGTGCGGGCGAGGCGCAGTTGGAGGAGGCACCGGGCGGCCGGGTTGCGGACGCGGGTCAGGGCCTGGTTGAGGATGCTGGCGGCTGTGGTGTGGTCGTGGCGCCATGCGGCCTGGTAGGCGAGATCGCCCAAGAGGCCGGCTCCCATGTCGCGGTCGCCGGCGGCGTGGGCGTTGTGCAGGGCCGCGACCCAGTACTCGCTGGCGGCGGTGTGCTGGCCGAGGTCGAATCGGTGCCAGGCGACGGTCTGCGCCAGCGAGGCGGCCAGCATGTGCAGGCGGTGCCCGATCGCGGGGGAGTAGCGGCCCTGTTCGATCAGGTCGGTGACGGTGGCCAGGTAGGCGTCGAGGAGCAGTGCGGTGTGCTGGCGCTGTTCGGTGGCGAGGCCGGCCAGCGGCTGGGTGGTGTTCTCCAGCAGGGTGAGCAAGTCGTCGCCGACGGGCTTGCCGTCGCGGGCTTGGGCGAGCGCGCCGGCGGGTCCAAGTGCCCAGTCCGAGGCCAGCGCTGTCAGGGCGCCGCCGGAGATCGTCAAGAAGGTTCGGCGTTCCACTGTTCGCAGGGCCTCTCTGAGGGCGGGCACGGAGCTGTCGGGGCCGAGGGCGAGCAGGCTGTCGATGCTCAGGGGAATCCAGTTCGGCCAGTCATCGGCGCGGACGATGTCCAGCGGATAGCCGAGCGCCTCGGCGATGTAGAGCTGGGATTCCTCGCCCGGCCGGACGCCCCGCTGCCACTTGCGGACCCGGGCCTCGTCGATTCCCGAGCGCAGGCCGCGACGGCGGGCCGCGGCCTGAATCGCGGCCACGAGTTGACTCATGGTCATCCCGGCAGCGAGGCGAGCCCTGACCAGTGGATGCGGGGCGGTCTCTTCCACAGCTCCATCCAATCACCGAGCGCACACCGGCGGTCACTGCTTCGAGCGAGCGGGACCCCCTCGGGACCCCCTCCAACCGGTCGACGCCATCGAACAGTTGAGCCCATTCTCGTCGTGTCGCCCTGCACGGCGGCCCGACTTCGTCCAAGTGGGAGGGGGTTCGTCATGACGTACGACCACTGATCCGTGCCGCGGTCCATCACCGCTCCGGTCCCGGCCCACGGCGCCCCCCGTCGCCGGCCGGGACCGGTCCCCGCCCCTCCACGCGAAGGAGAACCGAGTGGACACGCAGCCCGTCGGCCCGGTGAGCTACGACCCGCTGGACGATGCCACGCTCGCCGACCCGTATCCGGTGCTCGCCGAACTGCGCGCTCAAGCCCCCGCGGTCTGGCACAACGGGATGGAGTGCTGGCTCATCACCCGGTACGCCGACTGCGTCCGCGTGCTCCGCGACCACGCGCTGTTCGCCCGGGACCCGCGGCGCCTCGGCGTGAGCGTCCCCGAGGCGTCGTTGAGCGTGCAGGTACTCGACCCGCCCCGCCAGGCGCCGGTGCGTTCCCTGTTCATGACCGCACTGCACCAGCAGGACCTCCCTGCCCTCCAGCAGCGCACCCGCCAGCACGCCGCGTCCCGCCTGGCCGCTCTCACCGAACAGCCGTCGTGGGAGGCGATGCGTGAGCTGGCACAGCCCGTCGCGCTGGACGCGATCGCCGACCTGCTCGGTGTCACGCCTCCGCCCGTCGACGAGTGGGCGCAGGTGTCCGACACGATCATGCGGAGCATGGACGGCGGCCTGGACCCCGACCTGGTCGAGCCCGGCCGCTGCGCCCGCCAGCAGCTCAGCGACCTGGTGGCCTCCTGGTTCACGAGCACCGGCCGGCCCGCAGGACTGCTGGGGCACGTCCGCGCCCGCACCGCGGAGGCTGGCCCCGAGCACGCCGCCTACACGATGCACACAGCCCGCGTGATGTTCCAGGGCGGCTACAGCACCCTGACCGCGGCGATCGGCAACCTGCTCGACACCCTGGCCCGCCGGCCCGACGTCCTCACCGTGCTGCGCGAGCGGCCAGGCCTGGTGCCGGGCGCCGTTGATGAGCTGGTCCGCTTTGACGGGCCCGTGCAGGGCACCACCCGCCTCGCGGCCGCCGACGTGAGGATCGGTGACGTCGCGGTGCGCCGCGGCCAGAAGGTGACTGTGCTGTTCGCCGCTGCCAACCGCGACCCCGACGCGTTCACCACGCCCGACCAGCTCGTCCTGGACCGCTCACCCAACCGGCACCTCGGCTACGGCTGGGGCACCCACGCCTGCCTCGGCACCGTCATGGCCCAGCGCGTGCTGACCGCGCTCGTCGAGGCCCTGCTCGACACGAGGCAGGTCCTGCGATCCTCCGGGCCCGCGCGGCGCCGGCGTACGGCCACGATGCGCACCTTCGCCAGCCTGCCCCTGTCCTTCCAGCCCTGACCTCTGCCCGACCGCGCCGTACTGCCACCTAGGGAGCCTGCGTTGAGGATCCTCATCGCCAATCACATCGACCCGGCCATCCGTAACCGACGCGACCTGCGGGCATGGACGCAGCGCGCCCTCTGGGGCGCCCGCGACGGCGACCTCGTCATCCTGTGCGCGCCGCCGGACCCCGCCTTCCTCTCCTACGTCACAGGCCTGACCGGTACCGATCCGGGCCGGCTGCACCTGGTCGTCCCGCCGCCCGGCCGCTTCGGCGGTCTTCTCCTGGACCCGCAGTCCCTCACGCACCCCGACACCCTCGCCCAGGTCCGGTCCGTGCTCGACAAGACCGGCGGCGCCGGCGCGGTCCAGGAGGTGTGGGCGCTGTGGCCATCTGCGGCTGTCGCCTTGTTCGCGGCGGCGCTCGGGGTGTCCGAGCGTCTTGGCGGCGCCGCCTTCCTCGCCCAGGGCGGCGGCGAACTCGTCAACAGCAAGGCGACGTTCAGGATCCTCGCGGCCGCCGCCGGTGCGCCGGTCGCGGCCGGGACCACCGTCCGGGACCCGGGCGACGCCAGCGCCGCCACCCTGTCGCTGCTGGAGAGCTCCAAAGCAGTCGTGGTCAAGCAGGCCCACAACGGTGCCGGCGTCGGCAACGAACTCCTCGTCACCGATCGCGCGCTGGCCACCGGACATGCGGGCGCCCGTCACCTGCACCACCTCAACCCCACAGGCCTCCCGGCAGCCGTCGCCGCCTACTGGGACGAACGCTGGATGTGGGCCAGTGCCGACGGCCGCTTCCCCGTCGTCATCGAGGCATTCGTCCCCGACGCACGCACCGTGTACTGCGAGCAGCACGTCACCGACACCGCCGTACGCCCGACCGAGTCGGGCGAACTGCGCTACACCGACCGGCACCTGAGCCACGAGAGCGTCCCGCTTCGCGACCTTTCCCCGAAGGCGCGCAAGCAGCTCCTGGAGGGCTCGGCCCGCCTGGCCCGCGCCTACCAGGCGATCGGATACCGCGGCCGCCTCAGCACTGACGCGATCGTGCGGCCCGACGGACGGGTGCTGTTCACCGAGGTCAACGCCCAGATCACCGGCTCGTGGCACATCTACGAGGCCTTCGCCCACCACATCGCCCACGCGCACGCGGCCCCGGTCCGCACGGTCACCGAAGCCCACGTCCCCGCACACTGGACGGTCCCCGACGGCGCCGCCTTCCACCAGGCGCTGGCCGAGCTGGGGCTCGGCTACAGCCCGGCAACCCGGACCGGCGTGATCGTCTCCATGCCCATCGCCGACCACCCCGACGGCCGGGGCGCCCAGTTCACCTTCTCCACCGTCCACGCCGACGACGCCGGCTACCAGGCGATCTGGAACTGCCTCGACACCCGTTTCGCCACCTCCCGCCCCGCTGCGGCAGACCTTGCGGAAGGCACCCTCGTATGACCACCACCTCGCCGGCGCCTCCCGCGTCCGCGGCCCGCCTCACCCCGACATTCGACGCCGCCCGGCTCGCCCACGAGCTCGCCGCTGTCACCGGCCACGAGTGGAAGCGTCAGCGCACCCACCACGCGGCCGGGCACATCGGCCCGGACAACCCGACCGACTGGCGTGTCCTGCCCCTGCACAGCCCCGGCGGCGACCCCGACCGCACCGACCCGGGCGGCCCCGGGCCCGACGACTACACGGCAACCCGCTGGCTGCACCAGATGCCCTACCTGCAGACCGTCCTCGACCAGATACCCGCCCCGCTCAACGCCGTCCGGCTCCTCGCGCTCGGCCCGGGCGCCGCCTCGCGGCCGCACTGCGACCCCAAGTACGCACTGGAACGCGGCATGGTGCGCCTGCACATCCCGATCGTCACCCACCCCGACGCCGTCCTCATCCTCGACGGCACCGAACACTGCTGGCAGCCCGGCGAGTTCTGGTACGGCAACTTCTCCCGCGAGCACCAGGTCCGCAACACCGGTCCCGCCCGCCGGGTCCACGCGGTCATCGACGCGCTCCTGACCCGCGAGCTCGCCGCTCTCTTCCCCGCGCCGTGGCAGGACGCGGCCGCCGCTGCCGACGTGCTGTTCAACCGTCAGCCCACCCCCGACCGGCAGCCTCATCACCGCCTTCCGGCCGTCATCACCCTCCCGGCCGGGTTCACAGACTTCGCCGCCGACGCCCCCCTGACCGGGCCGGGCGTGACCGTACAGGTCACCCGGCAAGAGGACCGGCTCCGCCTGCGGACCGGCGAGCGCACCTTCGCCCTCGCGCACATCAAGGACGGCGAGTACCGCTACACCGGCTGGAGCGAACAGCGCACCCTGCGGATCGGCCCCGACCACCTCGCCGTCCACGCCCGCCACGGCCGCGCCCTCACCAGCCAGCACCTCCCCCTGCCCGTGGCCCCCGGCCGCACCAGCGCCTGACCCACCGACTCGAGGACAGCCCCATGCTGAACAGCTACGACGACTTCACCCCGCTGACCGAGATCATCGTCGGGTCCGCCGAGAACTACCTCGGACACGACCGCGACCTGACCTTCGAGCTGTTCTTCCACGAGGCCCTGGACGGCTACCGCTCCGACTGGGCCTACCCCCGCCTTGCCGCCCGCGGCGCCGGACGAGCACAGCAGTGGAAGATCAGCCGCCGCTACGCCGACGAGCTGCACCAGGACGTCGAAGCCCTCGCCGCACTGATCAGCTCCCTCGGCATCACCGTGCACCGGCCGCTGCCGCTGCCGACCGACGCCGCGGCGATCGCCGGACTGGGCTGGCAAGCCGCCCCCACCCCCGCCCTGAACATCCGCGACAACACCCTCATCCTCGGAAACGAGATCATCGAAACGGCCCCCGCGATCCGCAGCCGCTACCTGGAGACCCGCCTGCTCGCCCCGGTCTTCCGCCGCTACTTCGAAGCCGGTGCCCGCTGGTCGACGATGCCCCGCCCCACCCTCACCGACGCCTCCTTCGACCTCAGCTACGCCCGCGACGCGGCCACCACGCTCGGCGGCCCGACCGAGCCCGTCACAGACCCCCAGCCCAGCCCCTACGACGTCGGCATCGAGATGATGCTCGACGGTGCCCAGGTCCTGCGCCTGGGCCAGGACCTCATCGTCAACATCGCCCAGGACAACCACCGCACCGGCGCCGACTGGCTGGAGCGCGAACTGCAGGGCCGCTTCCGTATCCACCGGGTGTGGCGCATGGCCGACAACCACATCGACTCCATGCTCCTGGCCCTCAAACCCGGCGTGTTCCTCGCCCGGCACGCAGGCCTGCGCGATCTCCTCCCCGCAGCCTTTCGCACCTGGAAGTTCATCGTCCCGCCCGAGCCGGACCCCGGCAGCTTCCCCGCCTACAACGACACCGATCTCCTCCTCACCAGCCCCTACATCGACATCAATGTCCTGTCCCTGGACGAAGAGCGCGTCCTGGTCAACGCCGACTGCTCCGGCCTGCTGAAAACCCTGGAGGCCGAGGGCTTCACCGTGATCCCCGTCCAGCACCGCCACCGCCGGCTCTTCGGCGGCGGCTTCCACTGCTTCACCCTCGACACCCACCGCTCGGGCGGAGCCGAGGACTACCGGTGAGCGTGCCGGTCCTCCTGCTGGAGGCGGCCGGCCCCGAGGCCCGGGCACTCGCCCGGGCCGCGGCCGCCTCCGGGCACCGCGTGCACGCCGTCACCGACGCAGCCACCCATGCCTCCTACCCGGCCGAGCTGCGCCGGCTCCTGGCGGGCACGCTCGTCACCGACTTCACCCAGCCCGCACAGGCCCACGCGCAGATCACCGCGTACGGTCGTCGGATCGGAGCGCGGGCCCTGCTGACCGCCAACGAGTACCTCACCGATGTGGCCGCCCGGGCCTGCGCCGACCTCGCACTGCCGGGCAACGACCACGAGCGGGCCGGTGCGGCCCGGAACAAGGCCGGCATGCTGGCGGCGTTCGAAGCCGCCGGGGTCACCAGCCCGCGGACGATCACTGTCAGCAGCGTCGATGACCTGGGGGCCCTGCTGGCGGCCGGGCACATCACTTTTCCCTGCGTCGTCAAGCCGGCCGACGGCGCCGGATCCTCCGGCGTCACCGTGGCCACGCATCCAAAAGAGCTGCAGCATGCCTGGGACGCCGCCCGCACGGCAGAGGTGATGTACGGGCTGCCCCGCGACGAACGCGTGCTGGTCCAGGACCACATTCCAGGGCGCGAGTTCAGCGTCGAGTCCATCACGCAGAACGGCCAGCCGACCCACCTGTGCATCACCCGCAAGCACACGAGCAGCGGCCTGCACCGCGTGGAACTGGGCCACAGTCTGCCCGTGCGGCTGACGCCGACGGCCGAACACGCCATCCTCGAACAGACCGACCGGGCCATCGCCGCCGTCGGCGTCCGCAACGGCGCCACCCACACCGAACTCATCGTCAGCCCCGACGGCCGACCCACCGTCCTGGAGATCGGCGCCCGCCTCGGTGCCGGACACATCGGCATCCTCATCCACCACGCGCTCGGCATCGACCCCTGGCACGCCCTGTGGGACATCGCGCTCGGCCGACCCCTCACCGCAATCCCCACATCCTGCGGCTACGCGACCGTCCGGTTCCTGACAGCGCCCCACTCCGGGCGGCTGGTGTCCGTCACTGGCCTGCCCGAGCTGAGCCCGACCGTCCCCGCCGTCCACGTCCGCGCGGCAGCAGGCGCCCGCGTGGGGCCGGCCACGTCCAACCGCGGCCGGCTGGGCCACGTCATCGTCACCGGCGACCTCCCACGCCCTGTGGACGAACAAGCCGAGCAACTACTGAGGCGGATCACCATCACGGTCGACGAGGAGGGAGTGGCATGACGACGTCCTCCGGCCGGTCCGCGCACGACAGCCTCAGTCACCAGGTCACCAGTGCGGTGGAGTTCGACCGGCTCTTCGCACGCGAGGCAGTGGACAACGCATTCAGCGACCTCGTCCACCGAGTCGACCCCCACCTGCCGGCGGGCCTCGGCCCGTTCTCGTTCCTGTGCACGGGCCTGGTCCACCACATCAGCGAACAACTCGCCCTGCGCCAAGGACAGGTCCTTGCCGATCTGGGGTGCGGGCCCGGCGGTCCCGGCCTGTGGCTCGCCGGCCAAGCACAGGCAGTCCTGACCGGGATCGACTTCTCCGCCGTCGCCGTCGCAGCGGCCCGAAACCGTGCCGCGCAGCTGCCCGTCTCAGCAACCTTCAGCGTCGCCGACCTCTCATCCCTGCCCCTGCCCGGCCAGAGCGTCGACCGGGCCCTGTCGCTCGACGCCCTGCAGTACGTTCCCGACCACGCGAAAGCTGCCCGGGAGGCGTTGCGGATCCTCAAGCCCGGCGGCCGCCTGGTCCTCACTGGCTGGCAGCCCCGGATCCCCGGCGACGAGCGCCTCCCGACACGCCACCGTCACACCGACTGGGACCGCGTACTGCGCACGGCGGGCTTCACCGACATCCGAACGGCCGACGATCCCTCCTGGGACACCGCCTACCAGGAGATATATCGTCAGGCCCTCGCACTCCCCAGCGAAAGCGGAACCGCCCTGGCCGGGCTGCAGGGCGAGGCCCACCGCAGGCTTCCCACCGCGCACCTGCTGCGCCGGATCGCCGTCACAGCCGACCGGCGCCGGACTGTGGCCGGTTGAAACTCAGGCCAGCTGCGCGAGGACGGCAGCGACCGACTGGTAGGTGTCGCGCACACCGTCAGGGTTGTTCAGGCGGTGACGCTCCAAACGGATGGAACCCAGGTGACGGGCCTCGTAGACCAGTCCGCGCCAGGCGGCAGCGGGGGAGAGGCGGCGGGGCCCGTAGGTGTCCCAGAACGCGGCACGTTCGTCATGCTTGGCGGTGGCCATGCGGATGGTCCAGTCGGCATCCGGATCTCCGAAGAGCGTGCGGTCCAGGTCCAAGATGCCGGTGATCAAAGGCTTGGGGGAGTGCGCGTCGAGCATGGTGTTGACCGTCCACAGATCACCCGTGAGCAGACGCGGTTCGCTCACCTCATCCAGGACCTTCCCGTGTTCGGCAGCGATATCCGCGACCTTGCGCAGATCTGCGGCGTCCAGCCCGAGACGGCTCACGTCGTCAGCGATCTCCGTGATGGAGGCGATGACAGCGGCGCTCCAGGTGGGATACCCGGCGCCGGCAACCGGCCCGAAGTGCGGGCCGCGAACACTATGGACACGACCCGCGATCTGCCCAAGCTGCGCGAAGAACCCCGGCCACAGGTCCCGGGAGTAGGCGCCGAGCCGCTCAGGTGCCGGTACACCGGGCAGGTGGCTTTGCACCATCCAGTCCCGGCCGGCGATCTCCCGGGACCAGTCTGCAAACAGGACCCGCGGCACCAGATCCCCGAGGGCAGCGAAGTAGGGCACCGACGCGTATTCGTTGCGCATCAGTTCGTGCTCGGACGCGAACTGGATCTCCGGCGCAGGCGCGACGCGTAGGATGAAAGATTCTTGGGCGCCGTCGAGGTTGATCCGGTAGGTGGTGTTGTACATGCCGCCGCCGAGCTCCACGGCTGAGGCGAGCCGTGCGGCCTTCCCGAAAGCGCGCCGCGCAATGTGTTGGATGTCCTCGCCGGTGACGGGCTGCTGAAAGGCGTGCACGTCGCGGGAGATGGGGCGCAGGTCCATGAAGATCCTTCGGGCCCGAGGGCGGACAGTGTGGGGTTCAGAAGTAGGCGACTGAGTTGCGGGACCGATGCGGGGTGGTGGTGGGCTTCCCTACCCGGGCATCCCCGCGCAGGAGTTCGCCCTCCAGGGCGTACCGGCCGCGGTGCTTGCTGATCCCAGTGATCGTGGCAACGGCGAGCACGACGCCCTGGGGACTGACGATCTGCACCTCATCCTGGGCAAGAGCACGGTCCGCGTTGAACTTCCAGATGCCGCGGCCTGCTTCCCACGCCTCGTCCTCCGTCATTCCTGTACGCCACCCGATCGTCGTCCGGCGGAGACTGTCGTCGGGCGCTACGCGCCGTTCCGGTCCCAACTGGATCTGAAGCATCACACCCACCCTCTTAACTTCTCAACTTGTTCCAAAGTTACGAAGGTGCGCGAGGCTTGTCAACGACTTTGAACGTCCCCGAGGTCCGCCCGACGCGCTCAGCGTCGGAGTCGTCAGCCAGGTCTGGGGCGTGAGGTCGACTGGAGAGAAGGGTTCGTGAAGGCGGCCGCGGCCTGAGTCCGCTCCGTGGGCACCGCTACGCAGCCCCCCGCTGCGTGAAGCTCGTCGACGACCTCCTGCCACGATTTCAGCACTACCCCCATGCCACCGGTGTCCCCCAACTCCTTGACCTGCCCGCGGCCTGAAACGACGGGATCAGTAAGAGGTCGTTTTCTCCGGTCCTCGAGGATGACGATGCGGCTCTGCACTGGGTGTTCGCCAATTACGCCTGCGGAACTTGACGTTCGCCTCCTGTGCGAGTGATCGCCCCCTTACGGTGAGCGTTGTGTCCTCAACACCTGCGCCCTCGCCCTGCGGGCCCCCGCCCCCGAGCCGACGGCAGCAGCTGCGGGCATGGTGGGCCGACCGGCATGCTCTGCCACGGTTCGGTTTCTGGCTGATCAGCCGCGGTATCGCCGTGCTGGCGGCGTGCCTGGTGCTGTACCTGCTCAATGGCTTCCTGATCGGCTGGGCACCCGCCTACGAGGTGATGACCGGCATCACCTCGCCTGCGGCGGTCCACCCCCAGTGGTGCGCCTGGCCACTCTCCCTAACCGGCTGGGCTGTGATCCCCGCCATCATCGGCGCGGCCGCCGGCTACGTCATCACTGAGCAGATCCAGGCCCACCACGCGCGTGAGCTCGGCGACGTGCTCGACGAACTGCGCTATCTGGCCGAACGGCCACAAACGCCTCCCTCCGCCGGGGGAAGCCCGTGATCACCTTGCACGAGGTGTACGAACAGGGCAGCGATGCCGTCAAGGCGGCAGTCCGGTCCTTCGGCTCCCGCCATCCGGTGGCGGGAGCCGCCCCGGACGCCGAGCCAGACTGGAAGAAGGCGGAACGGCACTTTACTCACTTGATTGAGGTCATCATGGGAACCACAGCCCCCCCGCTTACCGGAGCAGCGGACATTGTGCGTTGGGCCGAGCGTGAGGCCGTTGGTTTTCTCCTCGCGGTCGATAATCCCGCCGGCTACCGGTGCCCCATCTGCGTCAAGCAGCAAAGGCCCCAGCAGTGAACCCCCGGCCTACCCTGGAGACGTGGTGACGGACGCCGAACGCACCGAGCATGCAGCCCGCCTGCGCGGACTGCTGTACCTCGCATGCCCCAACGCCGACGCTGATGCCATCACCGACACCGCCGCGGCTATCGCCGAGGACACAGCGGCTGCACCCCACAAAGCAGTTCCCGAAGCCGCACGACTCCGCCAGGCGTCTCCCGATCAGCCCAAGCTGTTTTTGTCCGGCGCGGACCTGTCCGGCGCGGACCTGTCCGGCGCGGACCTGTCCGGCGCCGACCTGTCCGGCGCCGACCTGTCGGACGCGGACCTGTCAGACGCGATTCTGACCGGAGCGATTCTGACCGGAGCGAACCTGACCGGAGCGAACCTGACCCGCGCGAAGCTGACCCGCGCGGCGCAGGCCAGCGCGGACCTGACCCGCGCCACGCGGGTCGGCGCGGACCTGACCGGCGCGGACCTGATCCGCGCGGACCTGATCCAGGCGGACCTGACCGGCGCGCGCTTGGCCAACGTGAACCTGTTCCGCGCGAACCTGACCGGCGCGAACCTGACCGGCGCGGACCTGACCGGCGCGAGCCTGACCGTCGCGAACCTGACCGGCGCCAACTTGATCGGGGCGCAACTTGCTGGTACTCGGTTTATGACTCTGCCCATCAATGCGAGGTGGGACTTGCGCACGACTTGGCCCAAGACGCTGGCGCCAATCGTCGCCGAACAATCCGACCGAGTAAGCCCTGGCGTCTACCGGGTGCGGGGAGGGCCGGCCAATGGCCGGTCAGGTTCAATGCTCGCCTGACTCGTGCTTGCCTTCCTCAGCTATGCCACAGACCTGAACCTCCTCGGAGGAAGTCGCCTACGTACGCTGGTCACTCAACACGTCGTCGAACACGCCCCCGCTGCACGTTGCTGGACGTGACACTCCTCGGGGGTCGAGGAACACCAGAACAAGCCGTCGGGATTATCTCAGGGGGCGTCGACGCCGGTAGGTGGACGTCGGGTGACGGCGAGGGCTGCGGGGTAGAGCAGGTTGTGCCCGTACCGGGCCCGGGCCCGGTCGGCGACCGCTTCGATCGCGAGCGGCTTGTCGTCGCTGCTGTCGAGGGTGAGCTGCCGGGAGGCCCGGTCGTCGGACCGTAGGGCATCGGCGCGCAGCGCGATGCCGCGGACCCGGGCGCGCTGCAGGTTCAGGGAGTCGTAGAGGGTGTAGGCGGTTCGGGCCAGGAGCACGGTGTGCTGGGTCGGTTCGGGCAGGGTGCGGCTGCGGCGGGTGGAGCTCGCGTCGGCGTAGCGGACGGTCAACGTCACGCCGGCAGCGATCTGGTCGGAGCTGCGGAGGCGGGCGCCGAGGTCGTCGGCGAGGGCCAGCAGGGCCCGCCGGTGCTGGGCCGGGTCGAGTTCGTCGCGGTCGAAGCGGTGCTCGCTGCTCATGCTGGCCGGCGTGGGGGTCGGGTCCACCGCGGTGGTGTCGTGGCCGTGGGCATGTTCGTGGAGAGTGCGGCCCGGGCGGGCGCCGAGGAGACGCTGCAGGGTGAGCTGGGGGACGTCGGCGACGTCGCCGACGGTGTGCAGCCCGTAGTCGGAGAGCGTCGCGGCCGCGCGGGCGCCCACCCCGGGCAGCTCCCGGGCCGGCCGCGGCCGCAGGAAGGCCCGGACCGCCGCGGGGGAGTCGTCAATGACCAGGCGCCGTCCGGGCCCGGTGAGCGCGCATGCCATCGCCGCGAGCATCCGGGACGGCGCAGCCCCTGCGGCGCTGCTCACCCCGAAGTACGCGAGGATGCGTAGTTGGATCAGTTCGGTCAGGCCGCGGGGGTCCTGGTGGAAATAGGGGAGCGCGCCGGTCAGGTCGAGGACGACACTGTCCGGTTCGATCATCTGCACCCGCGGGGTGATGTTCTCCAAAAGGCGTCGCAGCTGCTCGGGGAGCTCGGCGTCGAAACCGGGAGGCATGTCGAAGCGCAGGTGCAAGATGCTGCGGCTGGTCACGGCATTCACCCGGCACTTCCCTGACTGCGGTGGCCGAGCCGACGCAGGTCTGCAGACCTGGTCCCGGCGGGCTGGAGATCGGCGTACGGGTGGAGCTTCGCTCCTGCCGTGCCGTCCGTGAGGGTCCGCTGAGGCGCCGAGGTACCGGGCTGGGCGGGTGTCCGTGCGGGGGAGGGGCGGCCGAGGAGGTCGAGGGCTGCCTGCGGGCCGTGGTCGCGGCGGGCGGCGGCCACCTCGTCCAAGTCCCACACCATTTTTCCGACCACGGTGCGCCGCGGCCCGCGCGCTTCGACCGTTCCCCGCACCAGCAAGAGCCCGCTGTGGAAAACGGTATGGGCGCACGCCTCGTGAGAGTCCTCGAAGAAGGCGATGTCCACGAGCCCGGAGCCGTCCTCCAGCGTCACGAAGATCACCCGCTTGCCGCTCGGAATGGGCGGCGTCTGCGTGGAGGCCCGCACGCCGGCGACCAGCACCCTCTGGCCCGGAACCATCCCTTTCAAGTGGGCGGCGTCGGTGGCGCCGAGCTCGCGCAGGAGCCGGTGATGGTGGTCCATCAGGTGGTGCGTGACGTCGATCGACAGGGTCTCCAGCTCTGCACTCAGCCTGTCGCGGCCGGTCATCTCCGGCAGGCCGCTCGCCTGTGCCGTCACCAGTTCCCCGCCCAGGGGCAGCTGTCCCTCCCCGGCCCGGCGATTGCGGGACTGGCGGTGCAGCTCGCTCGCCTGCAGCAGCAGGTCCCGACGGGTCAGGCCGCCCGCGAGCGGGCCGAGCGCACCGATCCGGATGAGGCGCTGAGCGAGGGGCAGGGACGGACGGGCCCGTTGCCACAGGTCCTGCAGACTGTTGTACGGCTGCCCGGCGACCAGCCGCTCGGTCTCTGTCTCGCTGATCCCTTTCACCGTGGAGAGGGCGAGCCGCACGCCCCAGCGCTCGTCGGTCTTCTCGACGCAGTGCCGGGCGCCGGAAGCATTGACGTCGACCGGTAGCACGGCCACGCCGTGGCGCCGGGCATCGGCGACGATGACCCGCATCGGCCACATACCTGGGTCGTGTTCGAGGAGTCCGGCATATAGGAATGCCGGGTAGTGGGCCTTCAGGTAGGCGGACTGCAGGGCCGGAACGGCGAAAGCCACGGCGTGCGCGCGGCAGAATCCGTACGCCCCGAACTGGGAGATGATCGACCACACTTCGTCGAGCACCTGCGTGGCATAGCCGCGTTCGCCGGCGGTGCGGCGGAACCAGGCCTCCACTCTCGGCAACCGGTCCGGGTCGGCCAGGGCGCGACGGGCGACATCACCTGCGGCCCGGTCGCAGCCGGTCATCCGGACCAAGATCGCAATGATTTGCTCATGCCAGATCACGACGCCGTAGGTGTCGTTCAGTACCGGCTCCAGGTCAGGGTGCGGGTAGCGCGGAGTCGCGCCGTGCCGGGCGGCGATGAACAGCGCCGGCATGCCTCCTTTGACCGGGCCGGGCCGGAACAGACTGATGTCCGCGACGACATCCTGCATATGGCGGGGCTGGAGCCTGCCCACCAAATCTTGCTGACCTGGAGATTCGAGCTGAAAGAGTCCCACTGTGTCGCTCGCCTGGATCATCTTGAAGGCGAGCGGGTCGTCTAGGTCGACGTGATCAGGGTTGTCCAGGTCGAGGACCCGGCCCGTGGCCCGGCGGATCTCGGCGACCGCGTGGGCCATCGAGCTCTGCATCCGCACGCCGAGCACGTCGAGCTTTAGCAGGCCGAGATCTTCGACATCCTCCTTGTCGGCTTGCAACATCAGATATCCGGCCGGGGTCGGCTGCACCGGAACGCGGTCCAGCAGCGACGCGTTCGAGATGATCACCCCGCAGGGGTGCATGGCGTACCCGCGCGGCAGCGCGTCCAGGCCCTCCGCGAGCTCCCACAACGGCCCGAACTGTTGCGCGCGTCCGGCGAGTTCACGAAGCTCCGGCAGCTCCGCGAGGGCGCCTCGGATGTCGCGGGCACGGATGTGGGGGAAGCTCTTGGCGACCTCACCGATCACCTGCGGCGAAATTCCCAAAGCGAGGCCGGTGTCCCGCAGGGCGTGCCGGGCCCGGTAGGTCTCGGGCATGCCGGTGACTGCGGTCCGCTCCTTCCCGAACCGCTCGATGATCGCGTTGTACACCTCCAGACGCCGCTCCGACTCCACGTCCAGGTCGATGTCGGGCAGCGAAGTGCGACGTTCTGAAAGAAAACGCTCAAAGAGCAGCCTGTGAGACAGAGGGTTGGCTGTGGCCACGAAGAGCGAGTGATTGACCATGGAGCCCGCACCGGACCCGCGCGCCGCCACCCGGATCCCCAGGGCCCGGGTATCTGCGACCACCTGAGCCACCGCGAGGAAGTAGCCCTCGAATCCGAGCCGGCCGATCACGTCCAGCTCATAGTCGAGTTGCCGGACAGCAGGCTCGTCGAGGTCCAGGCCGCGGGCGATCATCCCGGCCTCGCAGCGCTGCCGCAGCAGCCGCATCGCCGACCCCGACTCGGGCCCCACGCCCACCACAGACGGCTCGGGAAAGTGCGGCCGCCCCATCCCCAGGTCGGCCGCGGTGAGAGTGCAGGACTGGCCGGTGGCCTCCGTCTCTGCAAGCAGACGGGTGGCCCGGGCCCGGCCGTCGCCGACGGCGCGCGCGACCTGCTCGGCGGCCGCGGCCATCGCCTGCGGCCCCTTCAGCCACCGTTCACCACTGTCCAGGAGCCGACGGTCGATGGGCCGCAGCAGCCGCGCGGCATCCAGGACGTCGGCCAGCTGGTGCTGGCCGGGGTCGGCATAGCGGACGGACTGGGACAGCACTGTCCGGACGCCGAGCTGGTCGCCCAGGCCCACGGTGCGCGCCGCCAGCCGCAGTGAGCCCGCCCCGGTGCCCTCCAGCCCCAAATACACGGCCTCCAGACGGAGCCGGTCACCCGCGAGGTCCCGCCACGGAGCGAGCAGCCGCTCCGCGATGTCGGGCCGGCCGGCGGACAGCGCCCGCATCGGCTCGGCTGACGGTCCGAGCATCACCACCAGGTCCTCATCCGCGTACGCCCGCAGGGTCGGCCACGACACGACCGGCAGGCCATCCCCGGCCTCAGCGTGCGCAGCCGACACCAGCCGGCACAGCCGCGCCCACCCCGACAGATTCTGCGCGAGCAGCGTGATCCGCAGCGGCGGCTCCAGAACGTGCGCCCCGCCGCGCGCCGGCGTCCGCGTACGAACGGCTGTGGGGTCCGGTGCGGTGAGTGGGGCAACGGCCATGTCGACGCCGAAGACAGGGCGGATACCAGCGGCCGCTGCGGCCTTGGCGAAACGGACGGTGCCCGCGACGGTGTCCCGGTCGGTCAGCGCCAGGGTCGTCATCCCGCGCTCGGCGGCGCGCTGGACGAGGACGTCGGGCAGGGAAGCTCCGTAGCGAGCCGAGTAGCCGGAGGCGACGTGCAGGTGAGTAAATCCACCGTCCAACACCTCCAGAATCTCCTGCGGCCCTCCCTGACCTGTGACCTCTCCAGGTATCCACCATAACCGTCATTCGCACAAGCGTGCGAATGGGTGAAGCTGTCACTCCTTCGCGTGCTCGTCTGACCGCTGAGCACAATCCGCTTCGGAAGACCTACGTCGAAGCCGCCGCCTGGCAGGAGTGGACGCGCGACCTACGGCCTGCCGTGGGCGCCGCCTAGGGTGGGGGCATGCCCCGTCTCCTATGGGTGCCGCCCGAGCCGTACGATCTGGCCCGCACGCTGCGGGTGCTGCGGCACGGCAGAGGTGACCCCGCCTGCCGGCGGGAGGCGGACGGCACGTGGTGGCGCACGTGCCGCACACCCCAAGGTCCCGTCACGCTGAAGATCACCGAGCATGTCAGTCCGGCTGACGGCACTGTGATCGCCGGGGACGCCTGGGGGCCCGGGGCCGCCTGGGCGCTGGAAACCCTCCCTGCCCTGCTCGGCGCCGACGACGACCCCGCCGCACTCATCCCGCGCCACCGGATCGTCGCCCAAGCCCACCGCCGGCACGCAGGCCTGCGCCTCCCGCGCACCGGCCTGGTCATGGAATCCCTCGTGCCCACCGTGCTGGAGCAGCGCATCACCACCGGCAGCGCCCACTACGCCTGGCGCCGCCTCCTCACCCGCTACGGAGAACAGCCACCCGGGCCCGCCCCAGCGGGGATGCGCGTCATGCCCCCTCCGCAGGTGTGGCGGATGATCCCGTCCTGGGAATGGCACCGCGCAGGCGTCGACCGTGCCCGGGCCACCGCCATCCTGCGCGCGTGCCAGCACGCCCCGCGCCTGGAAGAAGCCGCAGCCATGCTCCTGCCTGCCGCCGCTGCCCGCCTCCAGCTCATCCCCGGGATCGGCCCCTGGACCGCGGCGGAGACTCTGCAGCGTGCCCTCGGCGCACCAGACGCCCTCACCCTCGGAGATCTTCACCTGCCCGTGCAGATCGGATACGCGCTCACGGGCCGCCGCGACGGCACCGACGAGCTGATGCTGCAACTCCTCGCGCCCTACACCGGCCAGCGCCACCGCGCGGCCCGCCTCATCCTGCTCAGCGGCCCCCTGCCCAACCGACGCGCACACCGAGCCCCGCACAGCCGCATCGCCCACCTGTAGCGCGGGGGTCTGTCGCCTTGCAGCCGCGATACCGCGATGGCGCGCGGCCTAGAGGCGGAGGGCGCCGTGGTGGGCAGCCAGCACCAGGGGTTGACGTTGTACCTGGCGGGGACCTTGGGTGTGTTCACGTGTTCCGTGAGGAGTGAAGTGCACCGTCTTGAGATCTCTGACCTGCTGCCCCCGTGCTCCCGGTGCGGCAAGGATCTGATCATCAGCTGCATCGCGCCGAGAGACGACACTGCCGGCAGGCCGATCCACCTTCAGCTGTGCAGTGCGTGCGACGGCGAGAAGCAGGCGGCAGGTGCCCTGCTGTTCTGGTTCGCCTCGGGCGGCGGCCACGACATGGAGCGGAGCCACGAGGGGGCGCGGCTGCTGCTGGAATGGACGAAGGAGGCGATGGCGGAGCACGGGTGGTACTGGCGCGGCAATGATCTGGACGCGGCCGCGGCCGTCCCGGGCCTTGAGCATGACGAGGCGGCTGCCCGCCGGCTGATGAATCCTGGCACGACCGAGGCATCCCCCGAAATCGAGCAGATGCAGTGGGAACGCGACGCCCTGCGTGCCGAGTTTCCCAGCGCCGGTCCTGAGCAGCGGGCACAGTTGCAGCTTCGTATCCGGGAGCTGGGCGCCGCGATCGCCGAAGCACTCACCGCCGCCGATGCCACAGCCGAGGCACTGCGCGCCACCGCACCTCACCCGGCGCCCGGACCGCTGAGCCCGGAAGCAGAGCGACGCCTCCACGACCTGTTCAAACGACTGGAGGCGGAGCACAACGACCTGGACGACGACTGCTGAGCGCGCCGGTCCGGGATCGGGCAGGCCGGACGCGGCAGGGCATGATCTCTTGCCTTTCAGTGCCGGGGCCTGGTTGCCGAGAGGTACAGTGCGGACACCGGCCGGCGCATCGGCCCAAGCCCGCACCCTGGCCCATGACCGGGGCGCACCACGGCGAAGGTGCCCGCGGACCCCAGCAGGGGTCCGGACTGTGAGCATCAGTGTGAGGCGATAGTTCTGGCGGCCGCAAGGCCGTTGTGCCTTCCGCATGCCGCTCTTCGTCGCGCGCATCGGGTCATGGGGCCGGGCGCGGGAAGATGCGAGAGCCGTATGACCAAGAGCCACGGACGCAAGAGCCGGGCGAGAAACAGAAGCCGCCGCCAGGGTGCCGCCTACACCGCCGCCAACGCGGGAACCCTCCACATCCATGCCAACGGTCCGTCCAGCATGGACCTCCGGCCCGCGGATCCGAGCCGGTGGGGCATCGAGTCTGCGCCGGACCTGCGGACAGCGGCCGCCCTGATTGGCGCGTCCATCGAGCGATGCGCACCCTGCCGGCGCTCTTTGTCGGCCAGGCTCCTCGAGGCGGACCCGCTCGCGGTCGCAATGGCGGCCGGCGCCGTCTTTGGCCTGCACGCGTCGCGCGGAGCGGACGCGCGGACCTTCGCCGCCGGGCCCGCGCGGGTGTTTTTCCTCCTCGTCCAGAATGCCCGCGCCTGCGGAGGCGATGCCCGGATGCTGCCGGTCGGCGTAGAGAACATGCCTGAGTCCGACCGTGCGGAACTCCTGGACGACGCACTGGAACTGTGGGCCTTCTACGGCCGGCAGCACCCCGACCTCATCCGCGGCCAGGACATCGGATGGGCGAGCCTGTCCGACACCGTCGAAGCCGTCCCCGGCACGGATCAGGGTGGCGTCCTCCCAAGTGCTGCAGGCCGCCCACCACTGGAGACCGATCCTGCGGATCAGGCCGGCGCGCGACACGAGCGGAACAGCACCGGACACCGCGCTGCTGCCGCTTCCGGTTCGCGCCCGCAGCCCGTTCACCGATCGTCTGCGCCCCACCACCCCAGCAAGGAAAGCCGGATCCCCATGAGCGAGACCACCGAAGACGTCGCCCAGAACGCGGAAAACGCGGCCCGCTCCCTCGCCGAACTCGTCTCCGATCTTCAATACGGTGAGACCGGGCATCAGGTGCCGGCCCACCGCATCTACGCCCTCTTCACCCGCTGCGCCGAGCAGATGAAGACAGCTCTCACCCTGCTCAGGACCTCCGTGGAAAGCCTCCAGGACCAGGGGCTGCTGATGAGCGACTACCGAGGTGAGCCGCTCGAGGACGTACTCCAGCGCTACACCGAGTTCTCCGCCCTGGCGGAGCGACTCGCGGGAGAGCTGGGCGAGGCCGACTCCGTCATCGAGCGCCAAGCCCACAACGAGGCGTCCAGCGAGCAGGAACCGACCCCGGACCGCTTCATCGCCATGCTCGTTGCCGACCTGCGGCACCAGGGGATCGACTACCCGCTGGATGCCTACCGGATCTTGAGTTTCCTCACCCGCTGCGCGGGGGAGATGCGAACCGCCCTAGCCGTGCTCAAGGCCCCCGTAGAGGACCGCGAGGGCGACGAAGTCCAGCGGTACGCCGCGGCGTTGCTCATCGCGGAGCAGCTCGCGGGAGTGCTGGGCAAGGCGTACTCCGCTGCCGGGTACCTCGCGTACAAGGAGCTGGCCCGCGGACAGGAGCCGGCGGAGCGCGGTCGGGCCTGAGCGTTCGACATCTGGTGTGCCGTCCACGGAGACGGTGTTCGGAGGCCGCGGTCACCAGGTGACCGCGGCCTCCGCTACGCGGTCTTGCTGGATCGGGAGGCTGGCTGGACTCTATGCCGTCAACTCACCCCGAAAATCAATCGAGTGGGTGACATGAATGCAGTAGATGTGTGACTTAGTACTTGTTTCAGAGTGGATTCTGGTATTCTGGTGGTCAGTTGAGTACGGGGAGGGCAATTGAGCCAGTCACCGCAGGACGAGACGGTGAAGGCCGGCAGCCGGGCCGTTAAGAACGTGTCCGAGGCCCGCGAGGAACTGCACGCTCTGGTGAAGCTGGCCGAGGGCTCAGATGCCCGGTCGACGGTGATCCGCAATCGTGGCGTGCGCGCCCTTCTGGCCCCGCTGGACCACTTTCCTGCCGCCCGGCGCCCGGACGCCAACGGGCTGCCCACGCACTCCCTCGGGTCGGCTCAGAAGGAACTCGGCGACCTCATTGCGCTGGCTGCCCAGGGTCATCCCCAGGTGCTGAGACGATATGCCACCCCGGTCGCCGTCCTGCTGCCCCTCGATGGCCCGATCACCAGCACCCCATCCGACCCGGCCGCAGCGGACGCGGCAACCGCAGGAGGTGCGGTGAACACCCAGCCCACTCCCACCCGTGAGCGCGGCCGCCGCCTCGCCACCCTCGGCGACGCCATCGGCGACGTCCTGTCCACCGGCTCTGCAGCCAGTCTCTCCTTCGGCCTTGCAGGTCTGGACCAGGCGACCGGCGGCCTGCACCCGGGCCGCCTGGTCCTGGTCGCCGCCGAACCTCAGGTGGGCGGCAGTCTGATCGGTCTCGCCGCCGCCCGCACCGCGCTGGCCCGAGACGCCCGTGTCCTGTACGCGGCATCGGGCCCCAGCAGTGCGGACATCACCCGCCGCATCATCGCCGCCGAAGCCGGCGGCGACTACGCCCGCCTCAAGACCGGCGTCCTCACCCCGCACGAGCAGGAGGTCGTCGAGCGGCTGCGTCACGCGCCGCTGCTCATCGACGACGGCAGCGACCTGACCGCCGAAGCCATCGCCGACACCGCGCCCCTCGCCGACAATCTGGCACTCGTGGTCGTGGACCGGCTGCAGCGGGCCCGCAACCCGCGCCTGCCGCTGTCCGGCGAACACCTTCCCGAAGCCAGCCAGATCCTGCGGGAACTGGCCCGCACCCAGCACGTACCGGTCATCGCGGTCCTGGACACCGACGACCCGGCCATCGTCAACCTTCTGGACGCGGACGTCATCCTCACCCTGGCCACCGTGCCCGGCCAGCAGGTGACGACCGTGACCGTCGCCGAACGCGACCTGGGCATCATCGCCAGCACCAGCCTGCGTCCCGACCTCGCCCACGCCCGCTTCCTCGACACCACGCCCGCGCCCCAGGAGACCATCACCACTGAGGCCGGCAGCGGTCTGCCGGACAGCGTGGGCACTGCGGCCGACCGTGAACTGGCCGACGCCGCTCTGCCCTTCACCTCCGGAGCCGTCAAGGGACTGGCCGCGGAGGCTGTCCACCTGCTCGCGGCCCTGCGCACGGCGCTCGCAGGCGGCCAGGTGAAGGACCTGGACGAACTCCACACCGAGCTCAAGGCGATGGCCGCGGCCGGAGTGCGGACACCCGATAGCGCCGAGGGACGGCGTCTCACCGCGGCGCTGCACGCCTACAACGCCGCTGTCCCGGCCGCGGCAACCACCCAGCCGCCGGCCGACGCTGCGGTCGGTGGCACCCCGTCGGCTGGGGGCGACACCACCGCCGAAGGCGACGACGAGGACGCGGCACGGGACGATGATGACGGCCTGGTGCCGGGCGATGAGGAAGAGGAGCCGGAGGGCGCCGTCTTCCCCGGTCTGAAGATCCTCAAGGACGCGGTGCAGCGTTCGAAGATGCACCCGATCCCCGTCATCCGGACCGAGGACCGGGAGAGCGGGCCGTGGCCGCTGATCAGTGAGGACATGTCCGGCGAACCGAAGTGGGTCCACCCGGACGTCACCAGCACCCGCGTCGCGCACATCCGGGACAACGGCAAGCGGGTACGCCGCGACAAGTTCGATGTCCCCGCCTCCTTCGGGGACGGGCTGATGTGCCTGATCGACCGCAACGGCTCCTACCCCTCCGCCTGCTCTGCCGTTCCGCTCGCCCCGAACAAGCTCCTGCACACCGGCCCCCTGAACGCCTTCGACAAAAGCCAGGCCGGCATCTACCTCATCGACATCCCGGAGTGGAACGTCCCGGGCATGCCGCACCCGCTCGGACAGCTCATCGACCGGACCGACGAGCAGGGCCGCGTGTGGGTGACCACCCCGCACATCAAGCAGCTGGAACGCCTGCACCGCGACGGCCACCTCACCCAGCGGGTGAGGATCCACGACTCCTGGACCGGCAGGGCCAACGAGTCGCTGTTCAAGCCCTTCTACACCGCGGCGCGCGAGGCCCGCGCCGACCTCGTCCAGGTCGGCGGCGACGCGTACGCGGCCTACAAGACGCGCGTGTCCATCGCCCTGCGCCTGCTGTGGCCCAAGCGGCAGGAGCAGCGGTCGCCGTTCTGGCGGCCGGACTGGCGCATGAGCATGGTCGCCGAAGCCTCCGTCCGCCACTGGATGGCAGCCTTCAAAGCCGTCCAGGAGGGCCACACCCTGATCGCCCTGCGCAAGGTCGACGCCGCGATCTTCTGGACCCCCGACAAGACCCCGCCCAACACGTACCGGATCGGGACCGGGTTCGGCGAAGTGAAGGCCAAGTTCCTCCAGGCCGGCGAGTTCATCCCGGAAGGTGACGACTGATGGCCGGACCCACCGGGCGCGGCACCTCCCTCGGCGCCGCCCTGGGCGACCTCCTGCGCACCCAGGTCACCCCACGCCACCGGCTCTCCACCTACAGCGCCAAGCACTGGCACGCCCAGCTCAGCCAACTCACCGGAACCCACCGCGGCTACGAAGCCCTGGAGAGCGCCGGCCTCGACGTCCGACCCGACACCCTGATCAAGTGGCTGTCGGATCCGGAATACAACGTCCGCCGTAGCTACCGCGACCTCATCCACACCGCCTACGAGAACGTCGCCATCGTCCCCGCCGAACCCCTCCCCGACACGGTGAAGAACGGCCAGTTCGAGATCAGCGGCAAGGTCAAAACCGGTAACGACGAACGCGAACGCGGCACCCGCCGCGCCGCCCCCCTGCGCATCGACGGCCGCCGCGGCGACTGGAGCGACATCGAAACGCTCTGGCTGGCCGGCGACCTGCGCGACGACGACTTCGAAGACCGTTTCATCGACGACATCATCGTTGCCGACATCGGCGAAGGCACCGACGGCTGGGAATTCAGCGGCGACTCCTACGCCGTCGAACTCAGGTGACCCACCCGCGAAGACGTCCTCGGCGACCGCGACGTCCCGGTCCTGGGCAACGTCGAGTTCGGGCACGCCAGCCCGAACCTGCCGATGCCGGTCGGCGTCCGCGTCGGCCTCGATGCCCAGCAGCGGACGCTGTCGCTGCTCGAACCTGCGGTGCGCGACGACGGGACGGGTCGGCTGAGCATCGCGGAGGGGTTCACGACCAGCTGCGCCTCTTCGGCCGGGACTTCCAACCACGAAGGGCGGAGAGGTGGGAACCGGCCTTGTTGCGGGCGGACGCGTCGAGGGTGGTGTCCTCGGCGAACTGGGTGAGGAGTTCGATGCTCTGGTCCCAGTATCCCACCAGGTCGGCCAGGTCATAGGCGGCGTCCACACGGAAGGAGGGGTCGCTGACGGGATCCCGGATGAAGGCAGTCAGGAGGTCGGCTACCCTGCCCTCACGACCGATAATGCCCAAGTCCCGAGCCGCGGACCTACGGGTGTAGGGGTCGAGGGTGGTGTCGTGGGCGAAGGCCGTCAGCAGCTCAGCTGCCGCATCCGCATAGTCCTGCCTACTGGCCAGGTGTCCGGCCGCGGCCACGCGGGCGTAGGGGTCGAAGGTGGTGTCGTGGGCGAAGTAGGCCAGCAGCTCAGCCGCCGCATCCTCACAGCCCTCCATCCCGTCTAGCGCCACGGCCGCTTCCACACGAGCTTCAGGGCAGAAGGCGGCGTCCTGAACAAAGGCGGCTAGCAATTCGACTGCCAGGTCCTCACCATCTTCCCTATAGCCCAGCTGACGGGCCACCCATACTCGGTCGGAAGGCTCCAGGGTGGTGTCTTTGGCGAGCCGGACGACAAGGGCAAGCGTTCGATCCCAGTGGCCGCGTGTCTCAAGCAGGCTTCTGACCACGATGGTTCGGTCGAAGGCGTCCAGGGCGGGGTCTTGGAGGATGCCGGTCAAGAGGTCGGCCGCGCTGTCCTCACAGCCCTCCAGCCTGCCCAACTGCTCAGTCACCTCGACACGGTCGGAGAGATCGAAGACAGTGTTCTCGGCGAGCTGGACGAGGAGCTCGACACCGCGCTCCCGGTACCCGTCCAAGCCAGCCAGGACTTCGGCCGCCCGCATGCGGTCGTAGCACTCGAAAGCGGGGTCCTGGGCCATGGCGGTCAGGTATTCGGCCTCGCTGTCCATACACCCCTCCGTCCTGCTCAACTCCTCGGCCGCGTCCACGCGATTGCGAGGGGCGAAGGCGGTGTCGTTTGCGAGCTGGACGAGGAGCTCGATACCGCGCTCCCGGTACCCGTTCATCTTGGTCAGACTCTGGACCGCATCCAGGCGTTTGGAGGAGTCGAGGGCGGTGTTCTCGGCGAGGCTGACGAGGAGGTCGGCGCCCTGCTCCCGGTGGCCGTCCAACCCGGCCAGGCCTTCGGCCGCCCGCACCACGGCAGAGGGGTGAATGGGGGGTTCGAGGGCGATCTCCTGGGCCAAGGCGGCCAGGAGATCGGCGCCGAGCTCCCGGTGGCTGTCCAGCTCGGCCAGGCTCTGGCCCGCCGTCACTCGTTCGGAGAGTCTGAGGGTGGCATCCTCGGCCAACGCGGCCAGCAGCTCGGCGCCGCGCTCTCGGTACCCATGCATCTCTGTCAACTCGCGGGCCGCCTGCACCCGGTGGAGGTCGGCGAGGGCAGCACCTCCGGCGAAGTTCAGGAGCAGTTCGGCGCCATGCTCCCGGTGGCCGTCCAGCTCTGCCAGGCCGCGGGCCGCGTTCACCCGGTCGGAGTCGGACAGGTCGGTGTCCG
This sequence comes from Streptomyces sp. NPDC127038, assembly GCF_042725875.1. Classification (NCBI taxonomy): domain Bacteria; kingdom Bacillati; phylum Actinomycetota; class Actinomycetes; order Kitasatosporales; family Streptomycetaceae; genus Streptomyces; species Streptomyces sp. NPDC127038. The sequence continues at coordinate 151,149 of NZ_JBHXDQ010000010.1, forward strand.
CTGCATACCGGGCGAGTTGTCCTGCCGTTGCTTCAGGAGGGAGGTTCGTCCTCAGCCGCACCTGCCGGACCAGGAAGCCGCAGGCTTCCGGATGGTCGGTGACCGTTGCGAGTCTGCTGGCGGTCTCGGTTCCGATCGGGCCGGGGGAGCTGAGGAGGGCGTCGAGGACGAAGCCGAAATAGGACGGGTCGGGGCCGAAGTAACGAGGGAACCAGTCGTTCGGGAGGAGGTCGTCGAGGAGCTGGGCGCGGGCCTGTTCGTCGCGGCCGGCGTGGCGCACGGCAAGGTACTCGGTGACGGTCTGGTGGAGGAAGTCGAGGTCGTGGCCGCGTTGGACCAGGAGCCCGGTGGGTCGCAGGAGGTCGTTGAGGAAGCGGTACCAGTGCTGTTCGTCCATGCCCTCGGGGCAGGTGGCGCGGGGGTGGCGGGCCGCGGCCCGGGCGGCGGGTTCGGTGGAGCCGTGGAGTCGTTGGTGGGCAAGGTGGTCGATGATCTCGCCAAGGTGGTCGGTGGCCTGGCGGGCGGCCTGTTCGGCGTTCCGCCGGTCCGCGGGGTCCTGGTGGCGGTCGACCAGGTCGCGGACGGCTTCGGCGTGGGTGCGGGCGATGCCCTTGTGGGCGTTCTGCCGGTAGACGAGAGCGACGAACGCGCGGTAGGCGGCGCTTCGGCCCTCGGGCAGGGCCCGGCCGGGGTCGGCGGAGTAGAGGCGAGTGAGCATGAACGCCATCAGCGGGGTCCGGGCGAGGGTGTCGAGCCCGGATCCAGCGAGTTGGGAGACGAAGGCGGCGGCGTGTTCCTCGCCGCTCGGCAGGGTGTACCGGTCCAGGTCGTGGAAGCAGCGACGGGCGTAGCCGAGGAGGTCGTCGGGGGTGAACGGTTGCAGGGTGTAGCAGGTCGTCTCGGTGCCGAGGACGTCGAGTTCGCCGGGGGGCAGGGGGCGGGTCAGGACGATGAACCGGTAGAGCGAGGGGTGGGCGTCGGCCGCCGCCGTGAGGGTGCGCAGGAGACGGGTGCGGGCGCCGTGGTCGGGGATCTCGTCGAGGCCATCGACGACGACCAGCCAGGGCGTCTTCGGGACGGGGTGGCGGATGAAAAGGCCGGTGAGGTCCTGGAGCAGGCCGTGTTCGGCAAGGTCGGCGGCGACGCTGGCGGCGAGGGCCTGGGGCAAGGGTGCGGTCCCGGTCAGGGCGGTGGCTCTGGCCAGGACGGGGACGGCTGTGTCGCCCCGGTCGGCCCGGCGTCGGGCGAGCCGGCGCAGCCAGCGGTCGGTGGCTGCGGCCAGGTGGATCCGGGCCTGGGTGGACTTGCCGCCCCCGGGGCCCGCCAGCAGGACGCAGCGCGGTTCGGCAGCCCCGAAGACGTGAGCGGCGCTCAAACTCTCATCCATATCCGCCCGCTGCGGTCGGCCTGTCGCGGGCTCGGCAGCGTTCGCAGGGGGGTAGGTCTCTTGGCGCACGTGGATCTCGGCGAGCGGCGGCACGTCGTCGGACCAGGAGTAGGGGTGGGCGGTGGCGGCCTGGCGGGCGGCGGTGAGGTAGGCACGCAGTAGCCGCGGGTCGGAGGCCGGACCGGGTTCGTTGCAGGCGTCCTGCCAGACCTGTTGCCAGTACCCCTTACTGCGGTCCCACCTGCCGATGGCCCGGTGGATCTCAGCGCGTCTGGTCTCGTTGGTGCAACGGCGCGCCTTGTCCCGGAGGTCTTCGGGGGCTTCCTGGCCCGCTGCGATCAGGAGTGTCCGGACCAGCACCCAGAGCTGGCCGAAGGAACTCGGCGGGTTTCCGGCGAGCCATTCACTGACCCGCTGCTTCGACAGTGGCATCACGGTGTCCGGGATGTTGGCCGCGGTGACGGCCTGGACTGGGGTCAGTCCGGACTCCATAAACAGCCGGCCGAGTCCGTCCCTGAGGAACCGCCGACCGGGCCCCAGCGTTCCGTCGTCCTCCGTCACGCTTCTCCTCGGTGTTCTGTTTCGGTGCTGGGCACTCCGGCGCTGTCCGGCGCTGTCCGCCATGCGCAGGGCCGTGAGCTGCGGGGAAGCGATTCCTGTCCGGATAGTCCGGTTGTCCGTGACGTTCTGCCGGGGGCGGTGAAGGCTGGTGGTTGTCGCCGGTCGACCGGCCCGCGGCGGACGAGGGTGACAGGGGGGTTCGGACCGTGGGCTACGAAGCGTGGGTGCCGGTCGCGGGGCTGCTGGTGGTGGCCGGCATGGTGGTGGCCGTGGTGCACCTGGCGTTGCGGGGCACGTCCCCATCGGGTCGGGCGGCGGTGCTGATGGCGCTGGCGGAGGTGATCCGGTCCCTGGCGGCCGTGGTCCGCGGCTTCTGGGGACGGGCCTGAACGGAGCGGGGGGACGTGCCGATGCAGGTGTCGGACGGGCTGTCGGGCCGACCGGGCGGGATCCGGGCTCACCGCTCGATTCTGCCCATCCCGCAGGCGACGGAACGGGACTTCACCGGAAATGCCGGGACGGGCGGTGCGCCTGCTGATAGGTCCGGCGCCAGCACACGGTCAGGCGCTGCGCGGCTTCTTCGCGCCGGCCTTTTTGGCAGCCGTCTTCTTGGCAGCCGTCTTCTTGGCGGGCGCCTTCTTCGTTGTCTGCTTCTTGGGCATGTCGTGGACGGTGGCGTCCTCCCCGCGGGCCTGGCGGGCCTTCGCGACCGACTCCTGGAGCGCGGCCATCAGGTCGACGACCTTGCCGGACTGCGTCGGCTCCTCGGGCGCCCGCGGCGGCTCGCGGTGCTCCCGCTTGGCATCGATCATCGCCTCGACCGCCTCGGTGTACGTGTCGCGGAAGTCGCCGCCCTCCAGGTCGTCGCGGGCGAGGCTCTCGATGAGCTCGACCGCCTCGTCGATCTCGGAGTCGGACACGTCCGTGGCGCCCGGGGCGAGCGCGCCCGGGTCACGGATTTCGTCGGCCCAGCGCATTGCGTGCAGGACGATCACGTTGTCCCGGACCCGGAGCAGGCCAAGGCGCTCCCGGCCGCTCCACGCGTACTTCGCCACGGCTACCTTGCTGCTGCGCTCCAGGGCCCGGCGGAGCAACGTGTACGGCTTGGCCGCGACCTGGCCGTCCGGCTGCAAGTAGTAGCCCTCCCCGATCTGGATCGGGTCGATGGAGCCCAGCGGCACGAAAGCTTCGATCTCGATCGCCTTGGCCGTCGGCAGCGGCATCTCCCGGAGCTCTTCGTCGAGGACCGGGATGATCGTGTCCGTCGACAGCTGGTAGCCCTTGCCGATCTCGGCCGACGACACCTCGCGGTCCTCGAGCTCGCAGACCTTCCGCGTCCGCACGCGGCCCATGTCCGCCAGGTGCACACGGTGGAAGTGGACCGAGTGGTCCTCGGTCGCCGACACGACGTGGATAGGTACGGTGACCAGGCCAAAGCTGATGGCGCCGGACCAGATGGTGCGGGGCATGCAGAGTCCTCCGTGGGTGGACCCCCTCACCGCCAGGCTATGGCGGCGGCCCGACGGCCGCACGCGGGCCACTGTGGGTCCGACCAGCGATGATGTCCCCATGGCGATCACGATGCAGAACTTTGGGCTCACCTGGACCGACCCCGACGGCACCCCGTGCGCGGCAGCTGTCGCCTACGACAAGGCCAGCGCCGAGGACCGGAAGGCGCGCCTCGAAGCCGGCGGCGCCACCCACGTGGAGATCATCGAGACGAAGCCAGGTGAACTGCCAAAGGCCTGACGGCCAGCTGCCGACGCCGCTACGTTGACGCCTTCACCACGCACATCTGGGGGCTCTCCATGAAGGCTGTCTGGTACCTGCTCGCCGCCGTCCTTGGCAGCCTTGCCCTGGCTGGCCTTCGGCGCATCGCCCACTATTCCGATGTTGCAACGCTCAGCGGCGACGTAGGCATCACGCTGTTGTGCCTCGCCGGCTCATGGGGTTGCCTCAGGCGTGTAGCCATCCTTCGGGAGTCCCCTGAGCAGCCGCCTCAGGCCTGAGCCGAGGCAGCCGCATCGCCTCCCGTGGGGAGCCGGGAGGAGCGGCGGGCCCCGCAGAGCCGGACCTCATCGACGACGGAACGTAGCCAGAGGCCGGAATTGCGTAACGGGTATTCGCAAAGGTACCCGTGGGTGCATACTCGGTGTATGGCTGACACCACCATGAAAGTTGACTCCGAGACCAGGGACCGGTTCGCTACGGTCGCTGCTGCCCGCGGACAGAGCGTGCGCGCCTACCTGGCCGAGCTGGCCAGAGTCGAAGAGAACCAGATCGCGCTGAGCAGGGCGACGGCCGAGTTCCGCGGCATCATCGCCCGCCCCGGCCTGGCCGAGGCCTTCGACGACGCCTTCCCCGACGACGCACCCGGCCACCACACCAGCACGGGGCGGGCGGCCTGACCCTTGGACCTGCACATCGACATCCGCTGGCTCCTCGACCGACAAGAGGAACTGCTCGGCAAGGAGCTCGGGGTCCGGGACTACTCCGGCCTGGTGGCCGCCGTCGCCCGCCACCGGGTCAACACACCCCAGCTGGACTCCGGCGAGCCCGACGCCTACTGGCGGGCCGCCGCCCTGCTGGAACAACTGGTCCTGCTGCGCCCGCTGCCAGCTCGCAACGCGTATTTCGCGTACGGCGTGGCGGTGGCCTACATCAGAGCCTCCGGCCAGGAAGTCGACGACTCCTTCGAGCCGTGGCGGGACCTGATCACCGACATCCGCGCGCTACGACTGACCGTCTACGACATCGCCGACCGGCTGCGCTCCTGGCAGAGCACTTCGTAACCTGGCCGGGCCCATCGGATGATCAGCTTGCCGTCCAACCGGTGGTGCTCGGAGGTCCGCACCCAGTGGGACCGCACGTGCGGATCTCGATGAGTCTCTGCCGGTAAGCGGGCGCAGCGGACTGTGAGCGCTGCCAGCCTGCCGAGGTGCGTCGTCAGCGCTGCGAGGCGGCTTTGAGCTTGGCCTCGCAGACGTTGCACAGCGGGCCGGAGTGTCGCTCCGCAGTGGCGGGGCCGTAACGCTGGGTCTTGTTGTTGCAGCGAGCGCCCTGGCAAGGGCCGATGCCCTGGGTGGGAGGGATGTACTCGACCTCATCGGTGGCGGGCATAGTCGTTCCGTTCGATCTCGGGTTCGAACAGCGTACGACGGCTGCCGCGGTGATACGGGGGGCGCAGCGTGTCGTGTCACCCTCCACCCCCTGAGCTCCCGACTCCGCCTCTACAGGGAGTGCCGCGCGCTTGCAGTGGACGTGTCACTCGAAGGGGAAGTTCCGCACCCTGCGTGTCCCATGCCTCGGGAACGTGTCGTACCGTGCCCGCACTGCGTCCGTCCCCGGGGGAGTGGGAAGGCCAGATCGGGGATAGAAGGGCACCACGATGGTCGAAGACGACGGAGAGTGGGGCGAGCGGGCCCTGTGCCGAACCGCTGATCCGGACGAACTGTTCGTCGAGGGTGCGGCGCAGCACCGGGCGAAAGCGCTGTGCGCCGGCTGCCCGGTGAGGCTGGAATGCCTGTCCTTCGCGCTCGACAACCGCATCGAGCACGGCATCTGGGGTGGCGCGACGGAGCGGGACCGGCGAGCCCTGCTGCGACGCCGCCCCGCAGTGGCGTCCTGGCGAAGCCTGCTGGAGGCGGCGCGGCACCAGCACGACCAACGGACCAAAGACCTCGATGAGATCGATCTGTCTGCCACTGGCTGAACTAGCTATCCCTCGCTCCGCGCGCACGGTTCCGACTGGGTTCTCCAGATCCTGCGGATGGTTCAGCCGCGGGGCTCCCGACTCACCGACCACTCATGAGGAACACGGTCGATGCTGGTAGCGGCGGCTCGCAGTTCCGCTGCGACGTCACCCACAGTCGTCAGAGAGTGCCATGTCCCGTCCGAGCCGCGACGGCCTGCCGCACGTGGGCCGAAGCCGGCACGGCCGGGGAACAGCTCGTCACATCCGCGGCGCCGGGCACGCGTGCTGATGGCCTTCCGAGGGCAGTGCACGAGAGTGCCGTTCACTGCCCATCATGCTGAGTTCGGAAGGCTCGACGCCACCCGCACGGATCTGGGGTGCGCTCTCACGTGGGAGGCAATCCACCGGGCCCGCGCTCCCCTTCGGTGTCCGGCCTGCGAAGGCCAGATGGTCGCGCGGGTATCCGTCTTGGGGCTGCGTCACTTCGCTCATCGGCGCCGGACCCCCGACTGTCCCCTCGCTGGTGAAAGTCCCGGGCATCTTGTGCTGAAGGCCGACCTTGCGGCTGCAGCGCGTGGTGCCGGCTGGCAGGCAACGCTGGAGGTGTCCGCTGCGCACGGCGGGTGGCGCGCTGATGTCCTGGCGGTACGCGACGGGCGCCGATTCGCGCTGGAAGCCCAGCTCTCTCCGATCACCGAATCTGAAGTCAGGGAGCGCACACAGAGGTATGCCGCGGACGAGGTGGAGGTGTGCTGGTTCGACGACCGGGGCCGTGCGCGGCCGTGGATGACAGCAGTGCCATCCCTGCATCTGACGAATCCGTCGCAAGGGTTGCGCAGGGTGCGCGGCGTCATCGCCCGCTTCACCGCCGAGGCTGGGTGGCAGGCAGTCGAGCATGTCAGCCTCACCGACGCGGTGCAATGGATCCTCAGCGGCCGCCTGGTGCTGTACCCGGACGGCCACGTTCACGGTTGGAACGAAGAGCACCCGGACGGCTACAGCGGCACGTTCTGGACCGCCCCGTCCTACGCCGCCGCGGCGCTCGAGGAACAGGAGCGCCGGCAGGTTCGGGTACAGGCTGAGAATGCACGCTGGCAGAGGGAAGAAGCGGCGAAGCGGTCGAGGGCCGCAGCATTCGAGCGGTTCTGGGCGCGGACCGGGATCAGCCGGGGATGGTGGCAAGCCTTCGAGATGATCGTGTGCGGTGCGATGGGCCTCGACACGTTCTTCGGGGCTCCCTCGCCCAAGTACGGAGACGGCCGCCCGCTCTACGGGAAGAAGGGGGATTCGGTCCACGTCTTGGCAGTGGCACTGCCGGCGCGGCTGGGCGTATGGGTGGAGTCGACACCGGTGGTCGTCGACACCGTCACACGCCTTGAGCACCTGGCACAGCTCGCGTTCTGCGATGTGAAGGTGTTCCTGGCGGTGCCGGGGACCAACCGCTTCGAGACGCACTGGGTGGGACCACAGACCGTCTACTGACGCACCATCACGACGGCAGGCCAGGGACCGTGCATGACCGCACTGTTCAGCTCGACGTCCCCGGTCAATCGCCGTCACAGCGGCAGAACTTCACGCCTTTGCCCTGCTCGCAGGCCTCAGCGATGGCGCCAGTGGTGATGCACCTGTTGCACGTCGGCTTCCACGATGTCGCGCAGGTCGTCGTCGCTTGCAGGCATGTCCAGGCCCAGGGTTGCGGCGATGTGGCGGTAGGACGTGGTCATGTCCGGGTCCCCCGCGGCAACGAGCGAGGACAGGAGTGCCTGGTCGCTGGGCGTGCTCTGGTCAACGAGCGTCAGGACTTGCACGCGGTCGGCGAGGGTCATGCGGGGGAGTGCGGTTCCCAGTTGCTGTTCCAGGCGGGCCCAGGTGGTGGTCTGCTGCTCGCGTGCGGACTTCTTCAGCGCACCGCGCACGGCGGCGGCCGCGGCCTGAAGCACGTCCGGAGGCAGTTCTCGACGGACCGGATTCGGCCGGTCCTTCTTGGCCGGCCGCGACGTCTTCCTGATCCAGTACCGGGCATCGCGCTGCTCATCGGCGGACAGCCAGTCGCCCGCGGCGTCTGCGACGGTTTCCAGCTCCCGGGCGAGTTCGCGCTGTTCGTCGCGGGAGAGGTGGAAGCGCTGGGTGTCGAGGTGGTCCAGGATGAACCGGGCCCGTCGCAGGGCCGCACGGCGGTCCCGTCGTTCCTGTCGCGAGACGTTCGGTGCTGCCGTCTGCTGCGGCTTCTCCTTCTTCTTCAGCGCGGGCTGGGGCGGCTTTCTCCGTGCGGGCTCCGGCCCGGCAGCCGCTGTCGACCGTGCACGTTTGGGGCGCGGGGCCAGCAGAGGGTGGAGCACGGACCGCGGCGGGGTGTCGGGGAGGTGGTCCTGGCGTCGGACGAAGGCGCGGGCCTGGGTGAGGACACGCTGTTCCTCGGCGCTGGCTCCGCGACGGGTGAGGGCGGTGGCGGTCTGCAGCTGGGAGCGCACGTCCCAGGCCCGGCGTTCGGCGACGGCCGTTGCGAGATCGGCGAAGACCCGCTGCTGGTAGTCCTCATGGACGGCGAGCCAGGAGCAGGCTTCGGCCAGGGCCTCTTCGGCTTCCGCCCGGACCGCGGGGTCGAGCTGGTCGAGGAAGTCGGTGCCCGCGCCGCACAGCCGTCGCACATGCTCGACCGTGCCGGCGCGCTGAGCAGCCTCGAGGCCGCGGATGAACCGGATGACGTTCTCCGGCAAGGCGCCCGGACGGTGCGCCTGTTCGGCCGGGGCGGGCGTCGGGCTGGTGGAGGCGGTCTTGCGGCGCAGGATGTCTGTAGCGGCCGGGGTGATCAGGCCGTCCTCGTTCCAGGAGCACTCGGCCAGCGGCACCCACTCGGTGGGCCGGGCAAGGCTCTGCGTACCGATCCACACCCGGCGGCCGGCGCCGTCGTTCTCGCACCGGACCCGGTACACATACGGGCACCGCGACAAGATCCCCGGCTCGGGCATCACGCCCGGGCCCAGAACGGGAGTGCGGCCGGCCGCCCAGTCCGGCGCCACGGAACCGTCCATGTGGACGCGCAGCGCCAGACCGTCGTCGAGGTCAACGTCCAGGAGCGAGCCGATCGGCGCCGGGTAGGCGAAGCGGCCGGTGCGGCCGTAGTCCAGGAGGGAATGGGCCAGTGCCGCCTTCACGTACAGGTGATCGGCGCTGGAGCGTCCGACCTTGGGCCGGCGGCAGTCGTGCGGGGCGCCGCCTGGCTGCGGGTGATGCTGGAAGTGGCACTGCCGGTCGAGGTACAGCTTGTGCGCGAGCTGAGCGCCGCAGCCGCCGAGCAGGAGCCCGCACCAGAACGTGTCGTGCCCGTGCACACTGCGGAAGGCGTCCAGTTGGATGGCCTCGGTCGGCAGAACCACGGGCACGTCCGAGTGCTCGTCCCCGATCACCGCCGTCTGCACCAGCCGTGTGTCCCGCACGTAGAGGCCCCCTCCACCCGTCTGCTGTGCACGATAGATCTGCAGCAGGCGCGGCCGACAGGGCGTGAACCGCTCCGGGGCATCGGCCAACTCCGGTGACCCCTTGGCAGCGAGGGTGACGATGCCGCCGTTTCCCACCCGAGGCGGTCATTGCTCCCACTACCGTTCCAGAGTGACCATCATCGCGCCCAGCACCGCACAGCTCCCGGCAGATCCCTCATTGATCACACTCCTCTACCAGCACGAGCACCTCGTCCAAGGATTTGAGTTCGGCGACACGCTGGAAGTGTGGACGGTGACAGCGCGGATTGACGCGGACGTCCTGGCGGAGGAGCTGGCCGCGACCACCGACATGGATCAGGAAGCGCTCGACGCGGTCGAGGACGTCGCGGTGGGCCGGATGTCGTTCGTCCGAGTACGCATGTTCGGTCCCGACCATCCCTTCGAGGCGATGGACTCCTACACCGGAGACGTGGCGGGGATCGGCGAGGTGGTCCTGGACGTGGCCGACGGTGAATGGAGCGAGGCCTTCGAGGCGGCCCTCGCGCACCCGGTCGGCGACCTGCTCGTCATGGACCGGGTCGTCCTGGAGCCGGCCTGGCGCGGGTTCGGCCTGGGCCCAGTCCTGGCGGGTTCGGCAATCCGCCGACTGTCCGAGGGCTGCGTCGCGACGGTCTGCGAGCCGGGCTCCGCGGACGGCCGCGAGCTGTCGCAGGCCGAACACCGAGAGGCCTCCACGAAGCTGGGCCACGTATGGGCGAAGATCGGCTTCCAGCCGTTCCAGGACGGCGTGCATGTGCTCGACTGCCACCTGCAACGCACCCAGGACCTCCTGGCCGAGCGCCAGGAAGAATTCCGCGCACGGTGCAGGGCGTGGCGCGAGCACCACCGGCACTGAGCGGGCATCCCCGCACCACCCTGCGGACACCTCCACCCTGCTCCTACAGAGGTCCCATGCATAGGTATCGCACTGCCCACCGACCAGTCGCGGACTACGACCTGAGGGTGCGCGGGCAGACGGTGACGCGCCCGGGATCGGCTGACCAGCGTCCGGCACCCTCGCGTGGCGCTCGCGGCACTGGGGACTGCGCGTCGGCAGAGCTGAGTTGATGGCGCGGCTGCCTATCGGGTGCCCCGTGAGCGGCGGGCGCTGTCCAGCCATCTGGCGAACCTCGATCGCCGTTCACTGGCGTCCGGGACAGGCGGAGGGAACGGCGGGAGGGGCGGCACCGCGACCGGAGGAGGCGGTGGGGGAGCGGGCGCCCGATCCGGTGAGGCCGCCTCGATGGGCGGGGCGGGTTGCTGCGGTGTGATCCCTTGCTGCTCGGGCAGCGCATCCTGTTCCAACTTCAGCGCCGGCTCCGATTCGGCGGCTGGGGCGTCCGGCTGGAGAGGCAGCGTGCCCTCGGGGGCGGGGGCGGGGGCGGGGGTCGGGGTGGCTACGGGCGTTGCTGTCCCTGCCGCGGGATGGGTACGGCGTTCCGCGGCAGGTGCAGGCTTGGACCTGGGCTTGGGCGGGGTCCGGGGGTCGGGGAGGGTGATGGTGGTTCCGTCGGTGTCCCACCGGGTTGCCTGCCAGGGCTGCTTCACCCAGAGCTGCAGTTCAATCCAGCCCTGCCTGCGGGCCTTGGCCGGATCGGTGGGGAAGAGCTGCCAGTACCCGTATCCGAGGACCTGCCCCGAGCGGGTGGTGGCTCCGATCCAGTCGGGCTGGGTACTGCGCAAGGCGACGCGCAGCCGTACGGGCTTGCCGTCGATGTGGACGGGGTTTCGCGCCACGTACATGACGACGTAGGAGTCGTTGTTGCGGCCGGCGGCGTCGGCGGTGTGGACGGGGCCCCACACGGCATGGGGGATCGGGGCGGCCGTGCCGTCGAGGAGGGCCTGGGCGAGCTGGTCGGCGTCGGCGCGGCCGCGGCAGAACTCAGCCCAGGGGATGTCGCGTCGGCCGTTGGGGGCGACGGCGGCGAACTCCTCGGCGACGTCGGGGTCCTGGTCGAAGTCGTTGAGGATCCGCACGATGCGTCGGGCTGAGGCGATGGCCGCTCCGGCCTGCTTGCTGGTGATGCGGGGCCCGGCGCCGCCTGTACGGATCGGGCCGGCCACGCCGCCCGGTGTTGGCTTCTGCCCACCGGTGCCGAGGTGGTCCAACGGCGGGCAGACCAGCCGCCACTGGCCCTCCTTGCGCACCACGGTGCCGGGTGCCTGGTCGACGAGCTGCTTGCCGCGCTGGTCGAGGTCGTACCGGCAGGCCGGCGTGTGCGGGTCGATCCGGAAGTAGTGGGAGGTGCGGCTGTCGGGATCGTCGGCGTTGCCGTGCCGGGCACTGACCCGGGTCCCGCACCCGCCGCACTTCAAGGGGGCCACGTACCGCGGTGAAGGCTGGCGGTCGATCTCGGAACGGTCGTAGCGGTCCCCGCGGCTGTCGATGATCCACGGGATCCGCACTCCGCGCTTCTTCGCCGGCTTCGGCACGCACCCTCCCCTGCACCGCCCCGGACCAACGGGGTGTTCTCCCTGATCCTGCCCCTCCCCCCGGCGGCATGTGCCCGAACACTGGCGCTGGACCCCTACTGGTGGTTAACGCGCCGCTCCTCGATGAGTCGTCTGGCCTCCGCCGTCACCGCCGTCGTCATGGCCAGCATCTTCAGCAGGATCGGGCCGGAGCTGGACAGCCGGACTTGGACTACATTGCCGACTTGGCTCTGGACGGTGCGCTCCAGCAGACCAAATGTGGCCCACTCTCGGCCGTGAGCAAAACCGCTGCAGATCTGCCACACCGCCTGCGCAGAGGGATCCTTGCCCTTGTTCAGCAGTTCATCGACGTACTTGAGCTGCTGCTGGGTGCTCCACCTTCCGCACACCCCATCCGGATCGATGCCATGTCGGGTGGCGAGCTGCCGGATCTCCTGGATGCGCGTCGCGGCGGACCGGCCGGAGGGCTGTACGTCAGCTAGAACGGCGAACTGCTGACCCTTGCTGACATTCTCGTAGGCCCGTTTGAGACAGCGGCGTATCCGCTCCTGCCGGCTGTCGGGTCCCAGGAGCCAGATCGCTTCGCCGGCTGCCTCCACTGCCGCGCGGAGCAGGCTGTACGGCGCGTAGGTGTGGATCATCTTCGCTTCGAACAGCAGTGCCTGCACTGCGTGGAGGTGATCCACAGCCTGGGCGAAGCACTGGTAGGCGGCGCTGGACACCATGAGGGTGGGAACCTCGGCATCGTCACCGGAGAGACTGCTGCCGTCCTCGACCGGGAGCACGCGCTCACCGGACTCCTCCTGCCAGGCGTTGATCAACTGCAACGCCTTCTGAGCGCTGGGCGGAACGGGTATCTGCTCGTGGGACATAGCTCATGATCCCGCGCGCGGAGGGCAGACGGCACTGGATTTTGACGACCCGCGCGCCGAACAGCTCGAGGTACCTGGCTGGGGCGATCGCGGGGGCGCCGAACAGGACCGCTGGTCGCTGCAGTGGGCAGCCGACTTCCGTGACGGTCGAGGGTCTGACGTGACGGTCAGGGGGCGAGCAGGTCCTCGACTGCGAACTGGTGGGTGAGGTCCAGTAGCAGACGGTTCGCCGTCGTTCGGCGGTTGGCTGGTGAGGCTGCCAGGCCCTGGAGCGGCGCCTCGGTAAGAACGGGCTCGGGGCGGACGGTGAGGCTGCCGTCGACTTGCCTGTCGTAGTGGCTGCCGCGGTTGGCGAGCGCCAGCACGCCGCCTTCGGTCACGGCAGTGGCCAGGAGTTGCAGCATGCCGTCCCCTCCCCGGCGGTGGGCGTGGACGGCGGCCGCGGTCACCAGATCGCGGACCGCGCTCTCGAAGTCGAGCCGGCGCAGCAGGGTGGGCCCGTTCTGGAGCGCGGACGTGGCCTGGAGGGCGCCGGCGAAGGAACCGTCGTGGTGCAGCTCGATGTAGGCACGGTCGCACCGCCCGGCGTAGGGGCGGGACTCGGTGAAGACCGCCCGCCGCAGGCCGACCCGCGGGGCGAGCTGGGACAGCCGGTGCCGCAGAAGGCTGGCGCCGCCGCTCTCGGGCAGGGCCTTGAAGATCTCGGTCATGCCGGGGTCGGCCGACCTGGTGTCGAGAACCGGAGCGGTGTCGTACGGGGCCGGGACCGAGCAGACGGCAGTCACGACGACCCACACACGCCGGTCTTCTGCTGCAAGGTGCGGGTCGAGGCGCCCGGCGAGCTCCTTCAAGTGCGCCTCGGAATCCCGCCGGGCGGCGAACCGCCGCCGGTACGCGGCCTCCATCTCGGCCTCGCCCAGCCAGACTGTCTCGGAGCCGACCCGCTTCGGGTAGCGCCAGCTGTCCTTGTCCCAGGGCACCAGGTGCGGGGCCTCCGGGCTGCGCGGCACCTGCACGACGACCACCGAACGGCCCGGGGCGGCGGGCAGCGCCACGGTGTAGACGGTGAAGGCGGGAATGAAGGGCCGCACCATCGAGTTGGCGACCCCGCGGAAGCGGTCGGCCAGGGCCTGAGCGCGGGCGTCGTCGACTCCGACGACCGTGTCCGCACCGCCGGTGCCATCCTCGGTGACGCCGGTGACGATGATCCCGCCCTGCGCGTTGGCCAAGGCGGCGAAATCCTTGGCGTGCTCGCGGTTGTCCTTCACCTCGTCGGCGTCCCGCTTCCAGTCGAGATCCTCGGCTTCGCCGAGCCCGATCGCGGCAGCCTGGTCGAGCATCCCGGCGGTCACGGGACCGGGGTGGGCTCCGACAGAGCGGTGAAGTGACGTGTAGGCCATGGCCGAACCTTACGGCCGCTCCGCGAAGCGCAGTCGACTCGCCAAGGTCCCCCAGGGCTCCAGCCCTCGACCTGCCCGGCGCGCACCTGGCGGGCCTGGCGGAGCGCCGCCTGCCTCAGCGACCCAGACGGCTTCGCCTTCCGCCGGCTGCACCCGCGCTGGCACACCGTGATGGACAGCAGCCTGGAGCCGGCCTTTGCGCTGAACTGTGGCTTACGGCATGCCCTCACAGTAAAAGTCACTGGTTCGCATACGTGAGGGGAAATGCGGGTGAGTAGGCCAGCGGAGCAAGTCACCCGCACCGGCCTTCGCTGGCGACGTCGATGCCAGCGGCTTCGGCAAGCCGGTTGCCGTCAGGTTCCAGGCTTGAAGCGGCGGAACATGTCTGGGAGGAACTGCTGCAGAAGTGCCTCCGCAGCGTCGAGGTGCTTGAGTTCGCTGTGGCCGAAGCGGAACACCTCATACCCTCTGAGTTTGAGATCTCGGTCGGCGCCGACCATGTCTGCGTACTTGCCGGGATCGGGAGTGCGGCCGCGGTCGCGGGTGTAGTGCTGGGATCCGTCGACCTCCAGGACGACGCGCTGGCCGTGAGGGAGCAGGAGCAGGAAGTCCATGCGGGAGCGCAGCAGTGCTTCGGGGCCCCGTTCCTTGACCGTGCGGTGGTCCCAGTGGAGCCACACTTCGGGGAGGAGAGCTGGATCCTCGGGGGTGGGCCCGAGAATGCGGTGGTAGGCGATGAAGAGGTTCTTCTGGCCCTGCGAGTTGTCCGGCAGGCTTTTGAGGAGCCTCTGGTGCAGATCGCTGCGTGCAGCTTCAGCACTGATCTTGTGGGTGTCCTGCCACCAGGCGTGGAGATCGCGCCATCGCAGGCCCTCCATGGGGATCTCACGATCATAGACGAGGGTGTCGTCTCGACCCTCTCCAACGATCTCGATGTCGTTGTCGACCGAAGACCGGAAGCGGATGTCCGGCTTGGTCAGTGAGGCGAAGATGATGTTCTTCGGCCGCCGGTGGCCTTGGAGGCGCGTGGACACCACGGCGAATACTGGGTAGCCGCCGTCGCTGCCGACTGCCCTCAACTCGACTCCAGCGGCCCGGAGACAGTCGTTGGCCGCGCTGACAGTCTTCTCCTGGCGGTGCTCATCCAGGAGGACGTCGGCTGACACCAGGCCCTCCAGGAAGCGGGCAAACCTGGCGTCCCCGGCCTCGAACGCACCGAGGGTGTCGAAGAGGTCCTCGGTCGACCAGTCTCCAGGGTTACGGAAGACATGCCGCTCGATGCGGTCCCGCAGTGTCACCTGACGCATGCCGTTCAGGAGCAGGCCCTCGAGCTCCTCGAAGGAGAGGCCCGGGTCTTCGGCTGTCCAGAATCGGTCAAGCAGCTGCAGGAACCGGTCGCGATGTTGGGCCAACTCCGACAGGTCGAGGGCACGTGCCAGTTCACGGCGGGTCTTCTTGGGTATCTCGGGCGACGACCCTGCCCACAGCAGGTCCTCGAGTTGATACCGGATCGACGGACTCACCTGAACTCGACTCTGTTCCAGGATGCGTCGCGTGACCTGTGGAAGATCAGCGTCGGGCACTTTGCCCAGGCTCAGTTGGATCCGCTCACGTTTACTCCCGGCATCCTCCAGGACTGGTGGCATTGCCAGTTGTTCGAAGGCCGGATTCAGTTCCCGATGCGTGAGAAACCCAAGCCCTGCGACCACCTCGCCGACCAGTGCGCGAAGCGTTGAACGATCAGTACTGTCGACCATCCACCGATGGTCGCAGAGGCGGCCTGGCAGCGTGGCGCATCGGCCCGCCTCAGTCCATGGACGAAAGCGAGACGGTGGAATTGACGACCGATTCAAGCCCCGCCGATCATCCGTCGCACTCCATCTCCGAGGTCTCTCCCCCTCGCGCTGGCATCCTCACTAGCGGGGGCGGCGCGAAACTCGACTCGAAGACGCATGGCCCGGGCAGGCTGTTCGGTGAAGGCCTCCGTCCCGAGGGTGAGTCGTACAGGCGGGCACGGCGTCGAGGCGGGGGTTCGTTCAAGGTCATCCCTCGGTCAATCGGTGCCCTCTGCTGGTGGTCAGCCAGCCCCGCTCCGGTGCGCTCGCTGATCCTGATTCGGAATACTCTCTGCTTACCCGGAATCAGAAACCAGCCGGGGCGCGACAATCAGTGTCAGCGGGCAACCAGCGGACGCAAGGACTTCCGGCCGCCGTGCCGGAAGCAGGGGAGGGCACCATGGCGGCGGAATCCGAGCCGGGGCAGGGCAAGAGCCAGCGGGCGGACGTGAGCTACCCGCTGATCACCAACGGGCTGGACTATCTGCTCGACGTCGTCGACCGGCTGGTCACCGACCCGGGCGAGACGGCGAACGCCCGCGACCTGAAGTACGCCGTCCTGCACCTCCAGGCCGCCGCCGAGGTGTTCCTCAAGTCCCGCCTCCAGCATGAACACTGGACCCTGGTCTTCAAGAACCCGGCGGCCGCGACCCGCAAGGACTTCGACAGCGCGGAGTTCGAGAGCTGCACCACCGGGGACGCCTTCACCCGCCTCACCCAGATCGCCGGTCTCGACCTGCCGGACAAGGCCGTCGCCGCGGTGAAGCGGCTGGCCCGGGACCGCAACGCGCTCCAGCACTACGGCCTGACCGCACCGGCCGCCGCCGTCGAGGCCCGCGCCGCCGCGGTGCTCAACTTCCTGCTGCCCTTCATCTCCGACCACCTCGTGCCCGGCCTGGACAAGGCCCAGAAGGACGACGTCGAGCAGACCATGGGCGTGGTGCGCGGCCAGGTGCGCGGCATCGAGGCTTACCTCAAGAAGCGCATGAACGAGATCCGCGCCGGGCTCCAGGACGTCCTGGACCGCACGGTCGTCTGCCCCGAATGCGCCCAGCAGGCCCTGGTCCTGGGCGAGGACCTCCCCGTCTGCCGCTTCTGCCTCAAGGCCTGGGACGACCCGGAAGAGACCGCAGCCGAGTACGTCTTCCAGGTACACGGCCTGGACCCCGGGTACTCCGACGTCGACGAGGCCGTCATCCAGATCTGCCCCGACTGCGAGTTCAACGCGATGGTCCACGCCGAGACCGCCGCCGCCCCGGACAAACAGCGGCTCCTGTGCTTCTCCTGCGCCACCGACTTCACCGACACCAACCTCGCGTCCTGCGAGGCGGGTTGCGGGCGGGCGCTGCTGGCCGGCTCCGAGGACCTGATGTGCCCGGACTGCACCAGCTCTGCCTGGGAGAGGTTCTGACGATGCACCAGCCCCACCGAGCGGTCCCCGTCAGCGACTCAGCTACCCGGCGCCCCGGCGCCGGCCCGGTGATGGCCGACCTGTTCAGCGACCCGTTGTCCGCCGCCGCGGTACCGCTGCCCGCCGCCCGCCGGCCGGCCCGGCCGCCGCTGGAGACGCTGACCTGGCAGGAACCGGCCGCCGTACCCGAGGAGGACGCCTCATGACGTCGGCCGAGCTCGTCCCTGCCCCTGCCCTGTTCCGGCCGTACGGCGCCGCCCGGGCGCGGAAGCGTACGTGCGCACCTGTGACGCTAGGCGGATCTCCGCGTCCGCCGCCCGAACCTCACCATTGCCAGCCTGCAGAACAGGACTCGGGCGAGCCCGATGCCTCCTGGCGGGGACCGTTCTCTGGCTGGCCACCCTGTATGGGGCCTGTCCCGGGCCTGCTTGTACGCGCTGGCAGTCGGACCGGGGCCGCACTGGATGAGAGGTCCGATGTCATCCGGTCCTCAGGATCTGAAGAGCTGAATGCAGCAGGACGGGCACGTTTTCGGGCGGCACAACACGCATGGCCACGTAGGTGAGGACGAGCGTGACGATCGCGGCAAGCGCGATCCGCACTATGCTTGTGACGTCGGTGTCCTTGGCCTTGTTGATGGCTCGGCACACCACGGCTGCCATGATCAGCAGGGCCAGCAGGACGAGAACAATCATGGTGGCTGTCTTCCTTCGACGAGAGGCTTCTCACCTCTCTGAATTTCGAGCTCTGCTCTCGGATCGTCCGTAGTGGCGGTGTTCGGCGCGCCGTTGCTGCTCGGCAGCCAGGCGCCGGGCCTTGCGGCGAACTCGTTCGCCAAATGCTTCGGGGTCAACAGCGCCCACGACGCTGGCAGCCTCGGTCCACGTAGTGCCCTCGCCCTGTGCATACGCCAGCACGGCTCGCCGTTCGTCCGGGTCCAGCGCGTGCAGCACTCTGTTCAGCCGCTCGTCCGCGAACACGTGACCCGCAACCTGCGTCAGCACGTCGACTTCATCAGCGACCAGGTCGTACAGCGACAGGCCGCCGAGATCTGCGTCCAGGGAAAGCACGCGTCCGTTCCGCGTGCGCCGGCGCCACAGGGGTACCAGCTGGCGGTGGAGAGAGCGGGCCTCGGCCCGCAACCGTCCCAGGGCAGTGGAGGGGAGGTGCCCGTGTTGCAACAAGGGATCGCACCAGTCGCCCAGCGCAGCAGTCGTTATAGCTTCCCGCCACCGGTCGCTGCGTGGCAGTACCAGAATCTGCGCGGCGAACCGGTCCATCTCGTCTGGATTTGTACCCAGAGCATGGTCTGAGGAGCGGCTGAGAGCCTCGACTACTCCAGCGGCTCTGGATCTGAAGAGCACGGCCTTCATGAGGTCCGATCCGCCGCAATGCACATCGCTCGGGGGCTGCCTCGCGAACTCGTTGGTTAGCCGAAGTCCATCGTCCGTGTGGGCAACGTTCACGATCATGAGCTGGTGCCTCCCCGCGCCGGGGATGTTCGCATCAGGGGAGACAAAGGGCAGCACATAGCGCTTGTCGCCGTCTGAGCTGTTCATGCGGTTGGCACTCCCAGGTCAGCTGTCTGCTGAACGGCGGATCGGCCCGCCGAACGAGCCGGGCCGCGTCGTTGTGCAGCGCGGCGGCAGTGTTCAGCAGCGAGTCGTTTGGTCTTGCGTCGCACCCGCTCACCGAGTGCATCCGGGTCGGCGGTTCCCACCGCGGCAGCAGCCTTGGCCCAGGTGGTTCCTTCACCCGCTGCGTACGCGAACACGACTTGTCGCTCTGTACGGTGCAGGCCGCGGAGCACGGCGTTGAGTCGCTCGTCCTCGAACACGCCGCCCGGAGTGTGAGAGAGGTCGTCGACGTCGGCGGCGACCAAGTCGTAGAGCGACAGGCCGCCCAAGTCCGCGTCCAGGGACAGTACTCGACCGTGCTTTGTCCGGCGCCGCCAGAGCGGCACCAGTTGACGGTGCAGCGTGCGGGCTTCCGCCTTCAGAGCGCTGAGGGCGGTGGCGGGCAAGAATCCGTCGGTCATGAGCGGGGCACACCAGTTGCCCAGCAGCGCGGTGGTCAGGGCCTGGTTCCATCGGTCGCTGCGGGGCAGTACTAGCGAATGAGCCGCGAGAGGCTCGAGCCAGTCGCTCGTAATCTCGGAGCGCCGCACGGGCATGGAACCGGTGACCACCGAGCGAACGGTGCAAGCATGCAGCAATTCCGGATGGGCGTAGCGGACGGGCGCCAGGGTGTGCTCCATTGCGCGTTCCTTGGGCGCATTGATCTTGTGCAGGCCGTCCGCGCCTTCGACCACCATGACCTCTTGTCCCGGGGAGAGTGCGAGGAGGGTGGGATCACCGAGGCTGGGTGCCTGGACGGTGAGGGTCTCGCCTCTCGAAATGTCCTCGCCTGTGCTCTTCTGGCCGGGCAAGGGAAGTTCGACGAAGCTGGTGTCGCCGTCGGGTCCCTCAACTACGAGGGACCGACGGACCAGGACGTACACGGGGCTCACGCGGGGGTGCTCCTTGTGTGGTGAAGGGGCGGTGTCCCTCCTCGGTCCCGGGTGACGGTCGAACCGGCAATAAATCTTGGAGAAATTTTTCGCCTTGCTCGAACTCGCCGTCTTCGACGCCCTCAGGAGAGCACGAACACGCCGCCCGCTAGCCGCACGAGCAGGTCCAGGCCAGTCTCATCTAGCGTGGCCTCGCCCGGGACTTCCGCGCTCGCCTACGCCTCCGCGAAGAGCTTGAACGAACACTGCAGTGCACATCGCCGTCATCAAGCCCCGCGTCGCAGTGGATCAGTCTGGAGCAGAGGTAGCCACTGCGAGGGGAGGGCGTTCTCGGCCTGGAAGATTTCGGCGAGTGTGGTGAGGGGAAGCGTGCTAATGGTGCGGCTACGGGCCGTGCGCCATGCGCGTACGAGGCAGTTGAAGATCTCCAGGACCGTGGTCGGCGGTACGAGGTAGACGTAGTCCTCGGCAAGCATCCGCGCTGCTGGCAGGACTTTCGGTTTGGGAGACATGAGCGTGACGATCGATCCGCTGGGCGCGGATTCCTGACGTGCTGTTTCTGTGTACCTCAGGTGTCCTTGGGCCTGGCGAACATTGTCAGGCCCGACTTCTCCCGTGGCGGAGGCCTCGCTCTTTGCTTCCCAGATGATCCAGCGGGTGTCGTTGAAGATCCAGATCGTATCCGGCGCAGCGGGCTCGGAGTCGTCGTCGTTGCCGTAGCTCTCCGAGGCGCCGGCGAAGGTGCCCAGGCTGACCAGTCCGGCTTCGTAGGCCCGGTATTCGGTGCCTACCAGTCCGGTGCGTGCCTGATTGACTGCGGCTTCGAAGCGGTCGGCGCGGTGGAGGTAGGTGCGGGAGGCGATGGCGCGCATGGCGGCCTCGTCCAGGGGGTGGAGTTCTCCGAGGACGGGTGCGTGGGCTTGGTCGCTAGGGGAGACGAGATGGGCGAGGAAGCTGCTGGTCTGTCCCCTGCGCTGGAGGTCACGGTAGTAGCGGGCTCCGGTCTCCTTGTACGCATGGTCGCCGGGTTCTCGGGCCAGGCGTTCGGCCAGGCTGTAGCCGAAGTAGTTCCACAGGGCGGCGTAGCGCTGGGGGGTGCGGGCTCCGGTGAGGTTGTCGAGGACTCTTTGCACGGCGGTCAGGGCCCACTCCCACTGGCTGTTCCAGATCGCGTTCCAGGCTTCGACCTCGTATTTGGCGGCCTTCTGAAGTTCCGCTGCGCTGGGTGCGATGGCGCGCGTGTATTCCTCGCGGGCGGTGACGATGTCACCGTCGACGTCAGCCCAGTCCTGCCCGTGTTCCTGGAAGATGTGCAGGTTGTCGAGCATCTCGGCAGAGCTCGTCCCAAGGCTGTTGCGCCGTCCGAACTCGACCTCGGCATGAACCTCCGGGTGCAGGGAAGCCTGGACGTCCGGTCCGGACAGGTAGGAGGTCAGGGACTGGCCGAGGACCATGACGGCAGCCCAGTCCCGGTTGTTGCGTGTGGCGCGGCCGGCGCCCTGCACGATGCGGGCTCGGATGCGTTCCTGGAGGACTTCTGTAGCGCCGAGGGATTCGTGAAGGAAGCGTTCCTGTAGGTCGCCGCGCGCGGGCAGGCCGTCGAGCACGACGAGACGGCAGTCGTCTCCGGGTAGGTCAATGCCGTCGTAGCGGTTGTTGAGGAGCAGGAGCGTGTCGTCCTGGGCCGTGAACGCGGTCAGGTCGTCCTCGACGTCGTCGGCCTTGAGAACGGTGTGGCTGTCGGGTGTGTAGCGGGCGTTGAACTTCCGGGCGGTGGCACCGTCGGGGGTCAGGACGACGGTCCGCCCTGCGCCGGTGATGATGCCTTTCACGAACTCGGGCAGACGGGCAGGGGCCTGGGCAAGGTCGCTCGTCAGCTCGGGGAACAGGAAGAACCGGCGGCCGGTGCCCTGCTTCTCCCAGCCCTTCGGGACGGGGATCCGGGTGATCTTCTTGCGGCCGAAGGCGCGCTCGAGTTCGCCGCCGTCGCCGAGGGTGGCGCTCATGTAGATGCGGCGAGCGGGGCTGCTGAAGGCCTCGTGGTGTGCCGTTGGCGGGATCAGGGGACGGATGAGGATCTGACTGTAGGAGAGGTAGACCAGGCAGCGGTCCAGGCGTCCTTGGATGAGTTTCCAGGCGTGGGTGGCGCTGGTGCTCAGTTTTTCGGCGCGGGAGGCGGCCTCAACGACCTGCTCCAGGTGGACGGCCTGTTCGCTGATGCCGATGGGGGAGGCGAGGTATACGTACGAGGCCTGCGAGTCGTCCGTGGTGGGGGTGGTGAGCCGGTTGCAGACCAGCGGGTCCAGGGCGGACCGTACCGCGGACAGGACGTCCGCGTACGCCTCGTGTTCTGTCTCGCGGGAGATGCCAAGGCTCCACGGACTGGCCACGTAGCCTTCGGCGGCGTGGGCGTCGTCTAGGACCAGCATGGCAGCGTCACCGATGGCGGGGTTCGAGTTGAAGACGTGGCTGTAGACGGTGACGGCGATGGCCTCGCCCGCGATGTACCGGGAACGGTCTGCCTGATTCCAGGTTCTCACCTTATTGATGAGCAATACGTTCGGAATTCCGTACTCGTCGAACTTCGCTGCGGTCTGCCGCGCCAATTGTCGCGTGGGACAGACGTAGGCGATACGCTCACCGAATTTCCGGCGCTGAAATTCGCCGATGAGGCCGCCGACAAGAGTTTTTCCCGCGCCGGTGGGCAATTCGACAGCAACGTCAGGTGCGTCTGGGAGCTTCTGGTGCCAATGTCGCAGGATGTCTTGCTGGTGTCCCCACACAGCTTCGGGCCCGCGGTTCCTCAGGGCGAGAATCCGGTACAGATCTACCGGATCGTCTGGCATGGATGTGTCTGCGGGCCTCCGCTTGAACGCCAAAACTGACTCCATTCCCCCCGCCGGATCCGCAACCGGCTCGGCGCGACTCTCCCAGCGCCCCGCTAGGCACAGGGTGCCGGCCCCCTTGGCTTCCCTTGACAGACGATGAGCACACCGAAACCGCCCGGCTACCCGACGGCGTGAAGCGTTCCTCGGCGTGCGGCGACAGCCTTCTTCTGCTGCTCGCGTGCGTGGCGCTTTTGGGCGAGCTGGTCTTGGTACATCTGCACGGCTTCGTGGTACCGCTCGACGAAGTCGGGGGCGTTGAGGCGTTCGGCGGGGGCCATCTCGGCGATGGCCGCGGCGCAGTCGGCGGGGGTGAGGTAGCCGGCGAGCATGGCGTTGAGTTGGTAGACGCCATTGCGCTGCTTCTTCACCAGCTGCGCGAGGTCGAGGTGGCGCAGGGCCGCGGTGACGGCGGGCCGGCTGATGTCGAGCTTGCGGGCGAGGTCGGCCTGGTCGATCTCGATGCGGCCGCCGGCCTCGCTGAGGGCACGCAGTTTCAGGAGCGCCCTGGTGGCGGTCGTGGGCAGGTCCAGGTCCGCGACGACTCCGTCGGCGTTGACCAAAGCGAAGCGCTTCGAGCTGACAGTCACTGCGCCATCCCCTCCTCTGCTGCGCCAGGCAGCTCCCACAGGCCGTCGACAGGCTGTTCGGCGGCCTGTCGTGCCCTCTTTCGCTCGGTCCGTCGTTCGGCCCGTTCGGCTCGCATTTCTTCGACTGCTCGCCGCAGGTGGTCCAGGGACGGGAACCTCACCAGGTCGGGCAGTGAGGTGTCCTTGCGGACTTCGTTGAGGACCTCGTCCTGTTCTACCCGCACGTACTTCTTGCCACCGTCCATGGTGCGGACGAGCTCGCCGATCCGGTACGAGTATGGCGGGTTGAACTGGTAGACGCCTCGGGAGCGTTTGTACACGATCCCGTGAGTCATGATCTCCTGCAGGGCCTCGTTGACGGCTTGGCGGCTGACGTCCAGGACCCTGGCCATCTCGTCCTGCGTCAGTTCGATGCGCCCGCCCGCTCGTTGGCAGGCGATGAGCAGGAAGATCAGCCGCAGGGGGAGAGCCTCGCGGAAGTACTGGCTGATGACGAGGAAGAACTCGAGGCTGTCCAACGCGAAGGCGTTGGGGTTCTCCTCGCTGCTGTACATCTCCAAGGGAGCACGCCGACGGCTGAGTGACAGGTCCCGGTCGGGGAACTGCTGCGCCAGGTCGTCGAGGCTGCGTACCGGTGCCAGGGTGGCATCGAAGGCGGCCAGCGGGTCGGAAGGGTCAAGCTCCGCCGGCTTCCGTCGCGGAGCGGCTGGGCGGCGCCTCGGCTGAGCGGATGACACGTGGCTGCTCTCCCACTTTCGGATTTTCGACAGACGCAGTATGTCAGCCCTGCTGACGTACATGTCGGCACGCCTGACATTCGGCGCGTCGTGTGTCGTCCCTGAGGTGACACAACTCGACTCGGGGGCAGCGACCTCTCCCTGCGACGGCACCAAGCCCCCAAAATGTCAGCTGAGCTGACATTTTGGGGAGTCGTCACGTCAGCTCAGCTGACATCTCCACGGTTTGCGTCTCGCCACGCACGACTCACCGCGATCGGTCTGTCGTGCGTGAACGGGCATATCTGACATCTCTTCAGGCCCCTGACCTGCATAAACGCGGCCTCTCACCTATCTGAGGTGTCCGCATGCGCGACCGCTCCCGGTGCGACCACTTCTCCGGCCCTGCACTCAAGTCCGCGCCTTCTTCTCTCGCCGGCACCCTCCCTCGGTGGCTCATGGTTCTGCCCCAGGGATACGGAAGTCGAGTGGAACCCTTCTGGGATCGCTGGGTGTCGGTGCCCGGAGGGTGCCAGGCAGCTCCTCACGCCCTTCCCTGACAGTCCCTCACCCCCGTGCCAGGCCGACAGGGTTGGGCCCGGAGGGACCAACCCTCTCCGGATTCCTTGGAGTTCTCTCCACCACGGAATCCTTCTCTCAACTCTCTTTCTCTCTCAAGGAATCCGGAGGATTCCTGATACTCCCTCAATTCGTGCCGGAGGCACGCAGGTTTATGAATTCCGCCCGGAGGGCGAATTCATAAACC